>JAOPZD010000647.1 GCA_025964295.1 Conexibacter sp. | reverse complement strand
GAGAAGATCGACCACCCGCTGCACCTCGGGATCACCGAGGCGGGCACGAAGTGGTCGGGGTCGCTCAAGAGCGCCGTCGGGCTCGGCACGCTGCTGGCCGACGGCATCGGCGACACGATCCGGATCTCGCTCTCGACGTTCCACGCCGAGGAGGAGGTCAAGGTCGCCTGGGAGATCCTGAAGGCCTTGAAGCTGCGCGAGCGCGGCCCGGTCCTGATCGCCTGCCCGACCTGCGGCCGCCTGCAGTTCGACATGGACTCGGTCGTCATGGAGGTCGAGCGCCGGCTGGAGGCCTACGCCGACCCGATCGAGGTCTCGATCCTCGGCTGCGCCGTCAACGGCATCGGCGAGGCGCGCCACGCCGACTTCGGCATCACGGGGGCCAAGGACTCCGCGATGATCTTCTCCAAGGGCGAGCCGCTCAAGAAGGTCCGCACCGAGGAGCTCGTCGACGAGCTGTTCGCCGAGATCGACAAGTACTACGCGTCGGGCAAGCAGGTCGTCGTCGACGCGGCGGCCGCGGCCGAGGCCCAGCAGTGGCTGGCCGAGAACGAGGACGACACCGCGATGACGCCCGAGCGCCTCGCCGCGCTGGAGGCCGCGCAGGCCGAGGCCGACGCGGACGCCATCGACGAGGCGGTCTCCCCGGTGGCGGGGCGCAGGTTCTCGCGTGCCTGATCGGCACGCGGGCTTGACTTCAAGCGCGGTTGAGGTCGCATGATGGCGGACGTGAAGACGCCCGCCGCCCTGCAGATCACCGACCTCGTCAAGCGCTACCCGACCGGCACGGAGGCGCTGCGGGGCGTCTCGCTGGAGATCGGCGCGGGCGAGTTCTTCGGGTTGCTCGGGCCCAACGGCGCCGGCAAGTCGACGCTCATCCACTGCACGACGGGCCTCGCGTCGCCGACGTCCGGCGCGATCCGCGTGTTCGGCCACGACGCGATCGAGGGCTACGAGGCGGCGCGCGCCGCCGTGGGGCTGGCGCCGCAGGACCTCAACATCGACCACTTCCTGACGGTCGCCGAGACGCTGGACTACCACGGCGGCTACTTCGGGATGCCGCGCCGCGATCGGCGCGAGCGGTCGGCCGAGCTGCTGGAGGCGTTCTCGCTGACGGCCAAGAAGGACGACCGGACGCGGACGTTGAGCGGCGGCATGAAGCGCCGGCTGATCCTGGCCCGCGCGCTCATGCACCGCCCGCGGCTGCTGATCCTCGACGAGCCGACGGCCGGCGTCGACGTCGAGCTGCGCCTGGAGCTGTGGCACTACGTGCAGCGGATCAACGCCGAGGGGACGACGATCCTGCTGACCACGCACTACCTCGAAGAGGCCGAGCAGCTGTGCGACAAGATCGCCTTCATCAACGGCGGCGAGATCGTGGCGCAGGGGACCAGCGGCGAGCTGGCGGCGCGCTACGGCGTGGCCGGGCTGGAGGACGCCTACCTCGAGCTGGTGGGACGCAAGGACCTGTCGCGCGGGATCGCGGGCGTCGGGGAGCTGACGGCATGAGCGCCGCCCAGATCCGGTTCCTCTCGCTGCTGCGGCGCGAGGTCAGCCGCTTCATGAAGATCAAGCGCCAGACGGTCGGCGCGCCGCTGCTCGAGACGTTCCTGTACATCTCGGTCTTCGGCGCGGCGCTGGGGTCGCGGGTGGGGGAGCTGCACGGCTACGACTACGTGGTCTTCGTCGTCCCCGGCCTGATCATGATGGCCTGGGCGATGAACGCGTTCTCCAACAACTCGTCCTCGATCCTGCAGCAGAAGTTCCAGCGCGCGATCGACGACCAGCTGTCCTCGCCGGCCTCGCCGCTGGAGCTGCTGCTGGCCTTCACGCTGGGCGGCTTCCTGCGCGGGATGCTCGTCGCGACGCTGACGTTCCTGGCCGCGTCGCTGCTGGTCGGCATCCCGGTCGCCCACGTGCTGGTGCTGATCCCGGCGCTGTTCCTGGTGGGCTTCTTCTTCGCCCAGCTCGGCGTCCTGGTCGGCATCCGGGCCGAGCAGTTCGACGACGTGTCCTTCGCGCAGACCTTCGTCCTGCAGCCGCTGCTCTTCCTCGGCGGCGTGTTCTACAGCGCGTCGCTGCTGCCCCAGCCCTTCGAGACGCTGACCCACATCAACCCGATCTACTACATGATCGGGTTGGTCCGCTACGGGTTCCTCGGCTACTCCGAGACCAACATCGCGCTGTCGCTGATCTTCCTGACGGCGGCCACCGGCGCGCTGTTCGCCTTCAACCACCGGCTCTTCTCGCAGGGCTACAAGCTCCGCGCCTAGGCAGGCGACCCGTGGTCCTCATGTCCCGCCTCCGGGCGTGACGGACAGGACGTCGGACGTCACGACCGGCGCGGGGAACGGGTCGGTGGAGCGGTAGCGGTAGGCGCCGGGCCGGGCGGCGGCGATCGCCGGCGTCTTGACGAAGATGCCGCGCGTGTCCGTCTTCAGACGGGCGATCGTGACCCAGGAGCCCGAGGGCGAGCGGCGCTGGAGAGCGACGGCGTGGCTGCGGCCGGGGCGGATCTGGCCCCAGAAGCGGACGCGGGGCGCGAGGGTGGTCGTGTCGGCGACGAAGGGATGCTGGAACCCCGCCAGCGAGGGCTTCGCGCGGCCGTCCTTGAACACGAGCCCCGACTGCCAGCCCGCGTACTGCTTGCGCCCCGACCCCACCGACTTGGTCGGCTCGTCCTGCCACTCGTACTGGACCAGCGTCCGGACGCGGGGGTCGCGCCAGGCGATGTAGGCGGCCTCCTGGAGCCAGCGCGACTGGCGGGCCGGGGGGATCCCGTCGTAGGGGTCGGGCGGCGAGGTCTGGTAGCTGAACTCGGTCAGGTGCAGCGGGGTGTGGGCGCCGGTCGGCGTCGTGAACCCGCGCGCCCGCTGGACGGCGTCCAGCGTCGTCTCGAGCTTGCGCAGGTCGGCGATGTTGGCGTCGTCGGTGTGCGGCGACGGCGTCGACGGGCTCGCCTTGATCGCGTGCGGGTGGTAGGCGAAGCCGTCGATCCGCGCCGGCTGGAAGCCGCGGCAGCGGCCCGTGCGGATCGGCCGGTACTGCTCGTCCACGCACCCGAAGGCCCGGATGAAGGCCAGCGGGCGCAGCGGGCGGTTGCGCTGCAGCGGGTCGGCGCCGCGCGGCGCGAGCGTGCCCGCGATGACCTGCGCGCCCGGGTCGGCCTGGTGGATCGCGGGGTACGCGGCCCGGACGAGCTGGCGGTAGGTGTGCGGCGCGACCGGGATGCACTTCCTGCCCGCCACCGGGCACTCCTGCTGGGGCTGGAGCCACAGCGGCTGGTTGGGCTCGTTCCAGATCAGGTACTTGTCGGCGACGCGGCCGTAGCGGCGCGCCACCGCCTCGGCGAACTGGCCGAACTTCGCCGGGTCCGGCTGGTAGCGGGGGTTGCCGAGCGACGGCACGCGGCTGGACCACAGCGGGCCCGAGCCGGTGACCGCCAGGATCGGCGTCATGTGGTTGGCCACCACCAGCGCGATCGCCTGATCGAGGTAGGCCCAGTCATAGCCGGCGGCGTCCGGGTCGCGGGCGTCGAAGCCCAGCGGCTGGGTGGGCTCCAGCGCGCCGGGCGCGACCCCGACCCAGCGGACCTGCACGCGCACCGTGTCGATCCCGGCGGCCGCCCACTTCGCGACGATCTCCGGCGCGCGCTCGGGCGAGTGCAGCAGGATCCCGTCGTCGGAGATCCCGGTCTGGACCTGCGGCGCGGCGGGTGCGGCGGCGGGGACGAGCAGCGCGACGAGCGCCGCCGCGAGGGGGAGGGCGGAGCGGAGGGGCACGCGTGCATCGTGGCACGCGTGCCCGACCGGATGACGCGGGCGCTACTTGGCCGCGGCGTAGCGCTCGGCGACCTTGGCCCAGTTGACGACGTTCCACCACGCCTTGAGGTAGTCCGGGCGCTTGTTCTGGTACTTGAGGTAGTACGCGTGCTCCCAGACGTCGTTGCCCAGCAGCGGCGTCTGGCCCTCGAGCAGCGGCGAGTCCTGGTTGGAGGTCTTGACCAGCTTGAGCTCGCCGCCGTCGACCACGAGCCACGTCCAGCCCGAGCCGAACTGCGTCACGCCGTTGTCCTCGAACTTGGCCTGGAAGTCCGCGAAGGAGCCGAAGGCCGCGGTGATCGCGTCGGCCAGCTCGCCGGTCGGCTCGCCGCCGCCATCCGGGCTCATGTTCTCCCAGAACAGCGTGTGGTTGGCGTGGCCGCCGGCCTGGTTGCGCAGCGGCGTCTGCTTGTCGGCGGGCAAGGACGACAGGTTGGACAGCAGCTCCTCGACGGGCTTGTCCTCGTAGCCGGTCCCCTCGAGCGCGGCGTTGGCCTTGTCCACGTAGGCCTGGTGGTGCTTGTCGTGGTGGAGCTTCATCGTCGCCTCGTCGATGTGGGGCTCCAGCGCGTCGTAGGCGTAGGGCAGATCAGGGACGGAGTAGGGCATGGGGGTCTCCTTGTCGTTGCTGTCGGGCTTCCCCGAAACATATCCCTCTGCCCATCCGTCGCTTGCCTCACAATGCCGATGCCCATGCACGGACGCCTCCTCGCCCTGATCCCCGCCCTCGTCGCGGGCAGCCTCGCCGTCGCCGCGCCGGCGCTCGCCGACCAGACGCTGAACCTCGGCCAGCCGTCCGGCGCCGACGGCGTCGTGACCGCCTGGCGCATCCAGACGACCACCCAGCAGACGGTCCGCCTGCGCAGCACCCAGGCGCTGACCAGCGGGACCGCGACGACCGCGACGAGCGACCCGGTGGCGGTCGCGCCCGGCGCGACCGTGACGGTCCCCGCGCGCCTGCCGATCGCGGCGGGCGGCCAGCTGGCGCTCCTCGACGGCTCCGGCCCCCCGCAGGTCAGCGCGACGGTCGAGCCCGACGCCGACGGC
>JAOPZD010000642.1 GCA_025964295.1 Conexibacter sp. | reverse complement strand
GCTCGCCGCGACGGCCGCGGCCAGCGCGGTGACGTCGGCGGGGCGCACGAGCGTGGCGTGGGCCAGCGGCGCGAGCAGGTCGCGCACGTCGCCGTCGGGGACGGCGGCGAGGATCGGGCGCTCGGCGGCGAGGTACTCGAACGTCTTGTAGGGGATCAGCCCCGCGCGCTCGCCCGGCGGGAGGTCCTGCATCGGCAGGAACAGGAGGTCGGCGGAGCGCATCAGCGCCACGGTCGCCTCGTGGGCCAGCGAGCCGTGGTCGACGACGAAGTCGTGGCCGGCCGACGCGGCGCGGTCGGCGTCGGTGAGGTTGCCCGCCAGGTGCAGCTCGACCCTGCCGCGCAGCGCGGGCTGCGCGGCCAGGACGCGCTCGATCGCCTCCAGCAGGAAGACGTGGGAGCGCGTGAGGATGTCGACGTCGGCGGGCATGCCGCCCAGCGCGCGGCGCCAGCCGCGCGAGGCGCGGTGCTGGCGGCCGAGCGCGGTGTGCATCGAGCCGGTGTGGACGATCCGGAAGGGCGCGCCGGCGGGGTGGCCGGCCGGCACGGCGGCGAACGCGTCGGCGTCGAAGCCGATCTCGACGTTGGCGACGTGCTCGGCGACCGGCCGCGGCAGCGCGGCGCGCAGGCGCACCGCGGTCTCCGGCGCGCAGGTCACGACCGCCGCGGCGGTGGACAGCGCGCGGCGCATGCGGTGGACGTCCAGGCGCCGGTGCAGCCCCGAGGGGTGCACGCGCATCTCGTCGACCGCCCACGGGTCCTCGAGGTCGGCGATCCACGGCTTGCCCAGCAGCCGTGCGAGCTTCGCGCCCGCCCAGGCGGTCTCGTAGGGCGCGCAGGAGCAGTAGATGACGTCGGCGTCGGCGCCGACCTCCAGGCCCGTCCGGACGATCCCGTCCAGCCACCAGCGGATCCACGGCGTCTGGCGGCCGAGCAGCCGCTCGGCGCGCCGCGTCCACGGCGGGTCGGTCGGCTCCGGGCCGGCCAGGCGGTGGACCTCGGTGCCCTCCGGCATCCCGGCCAGCAGGCCCGGGTCCTCGGGGCTCCAGCGGTCCAGGCCGCCGCCCGAGCCGGTGATGACGCGCACGTCGTAGCCGTGCCCGGGCAGGTGGCGCACGGTCCCGAGCGAGCGGTGCACGCCGGCGCCGCCCAGCGGCGGCAGGAAGCGCGCGATCAGCAGGACGCGGCGGCGGCGCAGCTGCGCGGTGGCGGGGGTCGCGGCGGAGGCCATCGGCGGCGCCGAGGCTACCGGCCGCCCCGCGCCGCGGCCGGGCGAACCTACCCCATAGGTCAGGCCGTGCGGCGCCCCAGCCCCGACAATGGACGCATGCCGTTCACCCAGCACCCGCGCGCGCTCTAGATGGCCGCGGTCGCCGCCTCGGCACCCGTCGTCCCCAACCGCGAGCGGATGCTCAAGCTCCTCGCGGCGCTGCTGGCGGCAGCGGTGCTGGTCGGCACGGTGGCGGGCGTCAACCCGGTCGTGCTCACGCTCCCGGTGGCCGTCGGCGCGCTCGTCGCGGCGATCCAGGCGTGGCTGTTTCGCTGGAGCACGCTGATCGCGGCGATCTTCCTGGTGATCCTGCTGATCCCCATGAAGCGCTACGCGCTGCTGCCCGGCGCGCTGCCGATCCAGATCGAGCCCTACCGGATCCTGATCGGCGCGGTCGCCGCCGGCTGGTTCGCGTCGCTGCTGGTCGAGCGCCACATGAAGATCCGGCGCACGGGCCTGGAGGTGCCGCTGCTGGGCTTCGTGCTGGCGGTGCTGATCTCCGTGCTGGCCAACTCCAGCCGCGTCGCCTACCTCGGCGTCAGCGGCGAGGTGGTCAAGAAGGTCACGTTCCTCCTGAGCTTCGTGGTCATGGTGTACCTGATCTCGAGCGTGATCACGCGGCGCCGCGAGCTCGAGATGCTGATCCGCGTCCTCGTCTTCGGCGGCGCGATCGTCGCGGTCTGCAGCCTGTATGAGTCGCGCACCGGCGTGAACGTGTTCGACAAGCTGCACAAGGTCTTCCCGCCGCTGCGCCTGGAGAAGCCGGTGGTGCTCAACGCCGGCGACGACGGCGGCCGGGGCGGGCGCCTGCGCGTCTTCGCCTCCGCCGAGCACCCGATCGCGCTGAGCGCCGCGCTGGCGATGCTCTTCCCGCTGGCGATCTACCTGGCCAAGCGCGACGGCCGCAAGCTGTGGTGGTTCTGCGCGACGGTCCTGGTCCTCGGCGTCGTCTCGACGGTCTCGCGGACCGGGATCACCATGATGGTGTCGATCGGCATCGTCTACTGGATCGTCAAGCCGCAGGCCACGCGCCGCGCGCTGCCCGCGCTGATCCCGCTGCTGATCGTGATGCACGTGGCCGTGCCGGGCGCGGTGGGCGGGCTGAAGAGCGCGTTCTTCCCGCCGGGCGGCGTGGTCGCCGAGCAGCAGTACGGCGCCGGGACGCGCGGCAGCGGCCGGCTGGCCGACATCGGCCCCGGCCTGGCCGAGTGGCGCGCGCGCCCGTTCTTCGGTCAGGGCTTCGCCACGCGCATCTCCGACCTCGACGACCCGCGCCACAACGCGGGCATCCTGGACAACCAGTGGCTCGGCACGCTGCTGGAGACCGGGGCCCTGGGCTGCGGCATGCTGCTGTGGCTGTTCTGCCGCGCGATCCGGCGGCTCAGCCGCCTGGCCAAGCGCGAGGACAGCGCCCACGGATGGCTGCTCGCGGGCCTCGCAGCGTCGCTCACCGCTTACTGCGTCGGCATGTTCACCTTCGACGCCTTCAACTTCTTCCAGGTCACGTTCCTCGCCTTCATCTTCCTCGGGCTGGGCGTCGCGGCGCTCTCGCCCGAGCCGGTCGAAGACCGCTGATCTCCCCAGAAGTGGACCGAGGCGGACGTTTGCCCGACCGTCGGGCGAGGTAGACTCGCCGCGCTTGCCGGGTGGGGTCCAGACCTCGGCGCACAGGTAGGGGCATCGACGTCCGCGGCGAAAGCCGCTGGTGGACGCGGTCGCGCCCGTCCTTTTCCGCCAGTCAAGGAGCATTCGTGCCGTCCCCAGCTCGCCTGATCCTCTGCGTGCTCGCGCCTTGCGTGGGTCTCTTCGCCCCGGCCGCCGCCAACGCGACCGTCTTCCTGTCCCCCGCCGGCAGCGACTCCGCCGCCTGCACCCAGGCGGCCCCGTGCCGCTCCTTCGACCGCGGCTACCGCGTGTCGCCCGCGGGGGGTGAGGTCGAGCTCGCGGCCGGCGGCTACGGCGCGCAGACGCTGGCCAACCTGCCGGTCAAGGCCTCGGGCGCCAAGGTCGTCTTCCGCCCGGCGGCGGGCGCCGCGGTGAGCACCGGGTACCTGAACTTCGACAACACCGACAACGCCGAGGTCCGCTCGATCACCACGACGGGCTGGGGGATCCGCGGCAACTCCGCGCACATCGTCCTGCGCGACGTCAAGGCGCTGGACGTCACCTCCGGCGGCTACTTCGGCGGCGCCGACGACGTGCAGATCCTCGGCGGCGAGATCGGCCGCGTGGACCCGGAGGACGGGATCCACTTCAACAACGCCTACGGCACCAACTCGAACATCACGATCGACGGGCTGTTCGAGCACGACCTCACGCGCACCAAGGACCCCAGCTCGCACGACGACTGCATCCAGACCGGTGACGTCACGAACCTCGTCATCCGCAACAGCCGCTTCGTCAACTGCGGCACGCAGGGCATCTTCCTCAACCCCTACAACGGGGGCGCGACGAAGAACATCACGCTGGAGAACAACTGGTTCGGCACCGCGCAGCTGGGCTACAACATCATCTACGTCGGCGAGGCCCAGGGCGTGCTGATGCGCAACAACAGCATCACGGGCTCGATGTACATCAACGGGGCGACGTCGACCGCCGTCAAGATGATCGACAACATCATCAACGTCGACAGCTACACCTGCCAGACGCTGGCCTCGGCGTCCGACACGTTCGACTACAACCTGACGCCCACCACCTGCGCGGGCGCGACGCACCACCTGGTCAAGTCCGGCGTCGTGTCGCAGTTCGCCAACGGCACGACGTCGACCGCCGCGGCCTTCGACCTGCACCTCAAGGCCGGCGCCGCCGCGATCGACAAGGGCAGCCCGTCGGGCTCGGCGGCCAACGACTACGACCGCCAGGCGCGCCCGATCGGCGCCGGCCCGGACATCGGCGCCGACGAGTACGGCACCGGCCCGCTCGGCCCGCCGTCGACCCCGCCCGCCGGCGGCGGCACGACCCCGCCCC
>JAOPZD010000474.1 GCA_025964295.1 Conexibacter sp. | reverse complement strand
GGAGCTGCCGTCGAAGCCCATCCCGTTCTCGAACGCGTCCTCGAGCTCGGCCGAGTTAAAGCAGAACGACTTCAGCTGGCCCAGTATGTAGGTGAACCAGAAGCGTATGAAGCGCAGCTGGTGCTAGTCGACGAGGGCCTTGACGTCCTCGACGGTGCGCGGCTGGTCGGTCATGGCCGGGACCCTAGAGGATCCCGGCTGTGACGCTGGTCGGAAGCTGGACGCCGATGTGTCGAGGTGCGGGCTACGCGGCCCGGAGGCTGCGGGCCTGCTCGCCGGAGCCGTCGAGGGGGACGTCGCCGGCGATGTTGACCATCGCGGTCAGCGACTCCAACGACGCGAAGGCGATCGCCTCCAGCAGCTGCTCCTCGGTCCAGCCGGACTCCCGGGCCTCCTCGTGGAGGTGCGCGGGCGGCGTGGTGTGGTCGACGACGAGGTCCTTGAGGTAGCGCAGGAGGATCGCGTCGCGCTCGTCGCGGGCGTCCCACTCGCGGGCCAGCGCGATGTCGTCCAGCGCCAGGCCGGCCTGCCGCGCGACGCGCCGGTGCAGGTCGAGGCCGGGCTCGGAGCCGAAGTGCTCGGCGACGGCGAGCGAGATCCGCTCGAGCGTCGGGGTCGGCAGCGAGCCGTGGCGCAGCTCGGCGCGAAACCGCGTGTAGCCGCGCAGCACCGCGGGCGACCCGGCCAGGACACCCAGGAAGTTCGGCAGCTGCCCGGCCGACGCACGGGCGCCCTTGAGGATCGGCACCGACGCTTCGGGCGCGGAGAGGTCGTCGTGGACGGTGAAGCGGCTGATGCGGGTCTTCATGGCGGGCGTCCTGATGCGAGGGATTAAGGGTCGCCGGCCATCCGTGCCGGCTTGCGCCGGGGGTCCTACCCAGGATCGAGTGTAGGAAGGCGGACAGCGGTCGGTGGCGGCGAGGCGAGGCGCGGAGCGCCCGCGCCGCCGGCGCATGACGACGAGCGGCCGCGATTGCTCGCGGCCGCCGGTCGTTCGAGGTGGGGCGCCGGGGGCTAGCGGCGGTGCAGGGTCGCCCGCAGCGGCGCGAGGTGCGCGACGTGGACGACCTTCGCGGTGACGGCCGGCGCGGTCGCGGCGCGGTGCGGGACCGCGGCCTGCGAGGACGAGGTCATCGCAGCGAGGAGGATCAGGATGGCGCCGAGGGCGACGGCCCAGAGGGCGATGCGGTCGGGGCGATGCCCGACGCGGTCGGAGGCCGTGCGGCCGCGGTGGCGCTGGGCCATCGAGGGCAGGCGGCTCTCGGTCGGTCGGCCCTTGATCTGGACGGTGCGGCGCGACCCGACGGGCGGCGGCGGCGTCGAGAACGGGTCGTCGGCGGCGCTGAGGTGGGCGAGCTCGTGGGCCATGTCGCTCGGCGTGGCGATGACCGGGCCCTCGTCGCTGGAGAGCTCGATCGTGCGCGACGTCGCGAGCGCCTCGCGGACGGGTGCGTGCGACGTGGTCGGCACGAACACCCCGTGGAGCGGGTGACCGGTGCCGCCGTCACGGTCGTCGCGGTCGGCGGCGGCGAGGCGGTCGTCGATGGGCGCCGCGTCGGCCGCGCGCGTCATGCGGCGACGCGGCACGAAGTCGATGTCCTCTCCGAGCCAGTCATCGGCGGGACGACGGCCGGGGCGGGCCAGCTCGTCGCGATCCTGCTGCACATCAGCCCACCAGTTGGGAGCGTCAGTCGATGGCATGGCGTGTTCTCAGTCCTCTTCCTTGGGCTTACGGGGTTAGCTGACGGGCTCGTGCCGAAAGAGCGGCACTACGCGGATGCGATTCGCCCCGATGCAACGTGGGTCCCCCGCTCCTCACCCGGTCGCCCGGGCGTGGATTCAGCGGTTGTGAACGGCGGCATCGTAGCAACGTCGAAAATCCCTGCTAGATCGCAGAGTTATGGCAAGCGCCAACTGACCGCATAGTCAGGCATGCATCGGACGGAACCTCCCCGCACCTTGCGGGAATCGGCCGCTTGACTTCCGCCGAGCGAGCCAACGAGGTCTTAACCACATCGTGCGAATCCGCCCTTGACACGTTCGCGGAGGGACGCGCGCGAGAGTGGCGGACGACCTGCGGTGGCGCGACCCGGCCGGGCGCCCTCGAGGAGACCCCGCGCGCCCCGAGACGTTCCGGGCGTTGCCCTGAGGCCCGCATCGTCGTGGCTGGCGGCGCGCGGCGCGCGCCGGCGGGCGCCCGCCCGTCAAGCTCTCGCCGCGCGCCGCCAGGCGCGGCGAGGCGGCCCTCAGGTCAACGCCCGGCGACGGTGGCTACGTAGTTGGCGACGTCCTTCGCATCCGCCCCATACAGGAGCCCGGCGGGCATCTGCCCGTTGCCGTTCGCGCGACCCTTCATGATCGCGTCGAGGACGAAGGCGGGCTTGAGGTCGCCGCCGTTGAGCGTGTCGAGGTTCGGACCCACGCGGCCGACCGCGTTGGAGCCGGCGAGCGTGTGGCACGTCGCGCACTTCTCGGCGAAGAGCTGACGCCCCGCGGTCTGCGCCTGGGTGAGCTTCACGCCACCGGCGCCGTTCTCGGCGTGGCCCTCGCCGTTGCTGACGAGGATCAGCGCGGGCAGGCCGACGCCCACGACGACGATCACCAGCGTGATGCCGAGGCCCCACGCACGGCGCGCGCCGCGCGACTCGGGCTTGGAGCCGGCGGGGGCACGGCCGCTGCGCATCGCCGCCAGGACGACCGACAGGCCGAGGGCCAGGAAGGCAAGGACGAACACGAGGGTCCCGATCACGAGCGGCACCCTACCCGGTGACCCCGGTGGCAACGCAAGTCCCGACCGTCACGGCGGACCGCGAGGCCCTGCCCGCGCGGCAGCAGACGGGCGCCGGGAGACCCGCTCATCGCCGCCGTCCCGACGCGAAGCTCTGCACCGCGGGCGCCACCGCGCGGAAGTCGCCGGTCCCGGTCGCGGCCAGGTCGTCCTCCCCTTCATCGGCCGTCCGCCGCGCGTCCTGGCGGGCCAGCTCGATCGCGTCGAGCATCGAGAAGTCCTTGACCTGGATGACGTCGGCGCTCACGCGCTGCGCCGCGCCGCCGGTCACCGCGGTGACGTGGTGGACGCCGACGTCGGCGGCCGGCTGGGCCTGCAGGTGCCCGCTCGCGTCCAGGCGCACCAGCCGGCGGCACACGACGTTGATCGCCCCGCCGGCCGATGCATGACGTTCGAGCACGCCCTCAGCCACCACCAGCGGCTCGGCGCGCACCACGGTCCGGTCGCGCTCGTAGACGTTGGGGGGCACGACGAGGTTGACGGTCCCCGCCTCGTCCTCGAGCAGGAGGAAGCAGACGCCCTTGGCCGTCCCCGGCCGCTGGCGCGCGACGACCAGCCCGCCGATCCGGACCGCCGATCCGTGACGCAGCCGGCCGAGGTCGCCGCTGGTCACCATCCCCTTCGCGCGCAGCTCATCGCGCAGCAGGCCGAGCGGGTGCTCGGCGGTCGTCAGCCCGGTGGTCGAGTAGTCGGCGATCATCGCCTCCCACCCGGTGAGGCCCGGCAGCGCCGGCGCCTCCCCCACGCCCAAGGGCAGCGCGAGCTGCGTGCCCAGCTCGGCGCGGGTCCGCCGGCCCGACGCGCCGACCACCGACGTCAGCAGCCGCTTGCCCGGCGCCGCGAC
>JAOPZD010000638.1 GCA_025964295.1 Conexibacter sp. | reverse complement strand
CCTGCGCCGGCCGCTGCGCGAGGCCGTCGTGGTCGCCGCGGGGCGCGAGCGCACGGCGCTGGAGGCGCTGGCCGACATCGTCCGCGAGGAGCTCAACGTCAAGGCCCTGCGGTTCGTCGACGAGGCCGACGAGCTGGGGTCCTACGACCTCAAGCCCAACTACCGCTCGCTCGGCCCGCGCTTCGGCAAGCACATGCCGCAGGTCGCCTCGGCGGTCGAGGCGCTGGACGCCGACCGCGTCGCCGTCTCGCTGCGCGAGGGCCGGACCGTCGGGGTCAACGTCGACGGCCACGACCACGAGCTGACCGCCGACGACCTGCTCGTCGGGCTGCAGCCGCTCGACGGCTTCCAGGTCGAGCGCGAGGGCGGCCACGCGGTGGCGCTCGACCTCGCCATGGACGAGGCGCTGCGCCGTGAGGGCTGGGCCCGCGAGGTCGTCCGCGCCGTGCAGAACGCGCGCAAGGACGCGGGCCTGGAGGTCTCCGACCGGATCGCGCTGACGCTCGGCGGCGACGCGGAGATCGTCTCGGTGGCCCAGGAGTTCGAGGGCCTGGTCGCCGACGAGGTGCTCGCGACGAGCGTCACGTTCAACGGCGCCGGCGACGCGGCGTTCACCGCGAGCGTCGACGGCCACGAGCTGCGCGTCGGCGTGGTCCGCGCCTAGCGGGCGCGCGCGGTGTCGCCGTTCGTCCTGGGCCTCTGCGTCCGGCATCGGACCGCGCGCGGGGGCGTCGGGGGCGAGTGCTCGGCGCCCGCGCCCTAAGGGGCGCATGGACGACGAGCAGACGACGACGATGACCAACGAGACGCTCGTGGCGGTGGTCGCCACGATCCCGCCGGGGCGGTGGATGAGCTACGGCGACGTGGTCGCGATCGCGGGCGGCATCCCGCGGCAGGCGATCGGCGTCAACGGCCGCCTGACCCGCCTGGGCTGCGAGGGCGCGCACCGCGTCCTGAAGGCCGACGGCACGCTGTCGGGCACCGCGCTCGGCGATCCCGAGCGGGTGCGACGGCAGCTGGAGGCCGAAGGCGTCGCCTTCGACGGCGGCCGCGCCGACGCCGAGGCGAGGGTGACGCGCGACGCGGTGCTCGCCGGCGTGGCCGGGCTAGGGCGGCGCTAGGCCGTGAGGACCGGCTCCAGCTCGGCCTCGAGCTTGCGCTTCGGGTAGGCGCCGATGACCTTCTTGGCGACCTGGCCGTGCTTGAAGAGGATGAGCGTCGGGATGCTCAGGACCTCGAAGTTGGCGGCGGTCTGCTGGTTCTCGTCGACGTTCAGCTTCACGATCTTCAGATCGGAGCGCTCGGCGGCGATCTCCTCGAGGACCGGGGCCACGACGCGGCACGGACCGCACCAGGGCGCCCAGAAGTCGACGAGCACGGGCCCGTCGGCCTCGAGGACCTCGGCCTGGAAGTTCGAGTCGGTTACTTCGGAGAGGGTTCCGGCCATGACGTGCTCCTTCGAAGGGGTAGGACCTGCACTATACAAAGTGAAGCGCAGTCTCGGGCGGGTGATCGAGCGTTACGGCCAACCTACCCGCCCGAGCGGCCGGGCGACCGCCGCGATCAGGCCGGCGGCCGCGCCTAACCGCGCAGGGCCAGGATCAGGTGCGGCGAGACGTAGACCTCGACGAACGCCGCGGTGACCACCAGCGGGATCGCGATCGCGACCGTCACGAACGTCGCGGCCAGCAGCTCCGACCAGGCGCCGCGCCGGCTCGCGCTCGTCCACGCCGCCAGCGGCAGGAAGAGCCCGATCAGCTCGGGCACGGCGTGGGGCAGGATCCCGACGACCAGCAGCTCGGGCGACATGTGGCCCTGCGCCGACAGCGTCGCCGCCGAGTGGCCGAGCGCGTAGGCCTGCGTGAAGAGCGAGAACGTCGTCGCGGCGATGACGAATCCGATCGCCAGCGGGCCCGCCTTGTCGTGGACCCAGCGCCACAGGCCCGAGTAGCGCTCGGCCTCCAGCGGCAGCGAGCTGCCGGCGATGAAGCCGGCCACGCAGGCCATCGCGTGCAGCGCGAGCACGAGCGAGTTGCGAAAGAGGATGCGGCCGACGCCGTCCAGCGACGCCGGCTCGTTGAGCCCCGGCAGCAGGATCCCGCTCGGGTCCGGCGTCGAGAAGTGCGCGACGACCACGACCGCGACCAGCAGCGCCGCGCAGATGCCCGCCGCCGAGGCCACCCACGGGCCGAGCGTCGCGAACGGGCGCGCGTTCCAGCGCTCCAGCGTGCCGCGCGTGTCGCGCAGGCCTTGGACGAGGACGAGCTCAGGGGCCATCGTCCTCGAAGATCGACCGCCGGGGGCGGCCTCTTGAACCGACGGTCGGCGCGCTCAGCGGTCGCGACGGCGCAGCTGCGGCACGAGGAACATCGCCTCGACCGCGATCTTGGCGCTCATCTTCGACTTGCCGCGCAGGCGATCGCGGAACGTGATCGGCACCTCGACCACCTTGAACCCGCGCCGGATCGTCCGGTTGGTCAGCTCGACCTGGAACGCGTAGCCGTGGGCGCGGACCGTCGGCAGGTCGATCGCCTCGAGCACCTCGGCGCGGAAGCACTTGTAGCCGCCGGTGAGGTCGCGGACCGGGAGGCCGAGGATCGCCGCCGCGTAGAGCGAGCCGCCGCGGCTGATGATCCGCCGGACGATCCCCCAGTCGCGCACCGCGCCGCCCGCGACGTAGCGCGAGCCGAGCGCGACGTCGGCGCCGTCGTCGCGGACCGCCGCCAGCAGCCGCGCCAGGTCCGCCGGGTCGTGCGAGAAATCCGAGTCCATCTCGAACACGAAGGCCGCTCCGTTGGTGAGCGCATGCGTGAACCCGGCGATGTACGCCGGCCCCAGCCCCTCGCGCACCGTCCGGTGCAGGACCTCCACCTCGTCGTGCTCGAGCGCCAGCCGGTCGGCGATCCTGCCCGTCCCGTCGGGCGAGTCGTCGTCGACGACGAGGATCCGGAACCCCTCGGGCGCCGCCGCGCGCAGCACGCCGAGCGCGGCCGCGACGATCAGCTCGATGTTCTCGGCCTCGTCGAAGGTGGGCAGGATGAGCCAGGGCTGACCGGACACAGGAGCTGCGTACCCTAGGGACGTATCGTCTACGGGCGATGTCCGACCCCTCCAACGCCACGATCGCCGCGGCCTTCGACGAGCTCGGGGACCTGTACGAGCTCGACGGCGCCGTCATCCACCGTGTCGTCGCCTACCGCAACGCCGCCAAGGCCGTGCGCGACGCCTCCACCTCGGTCTCCGCGCTCACGCGCGAGGGGCGCGTCACGAGCCTGCCGGGCATCGGCAAGACGCTGGAGGAGAAGCTGCGGGCGCTGCTGGAGACCGGGACGATCCCCGCCGCCGAGAAGCTGCGCGCCAAGTTCCCGCCCGGCCTGATCGACCTCACGCGCCTGCCCGGCCTCGGCCCCAAGCGCGCGCGCCGGCTGTTCGACGAGCTGGGGATCGACTCGCTCGACGCGCTGCGCACCGCCGCCGAGGGCCAGAAGCTGCGCGGCGTCAAGGGCTTCGGGCCCAAGTTCGAGGAGGCGGTCCTCGCCGCGTTCGCCGCCGGCGTCGACGAGAAGGCCGCGCCGCGGCTGCTCCTGCACCGCGCGACCGAGCTCGGCGACGCGATCGTCGACGAGCTGCGCCGCCACCCGGCCGCCGTGCGCGTCGAGGTCGCCGGTG
>JAOPZD010000631.1 GCA_025964295.1 Conexibacter sp. | reverse complement strand
CGGGCGGGTGATCGCCGTCGACGGCCGGCCCGCGCGGCGCGCCCTGGCGTGTGAGGTGGGCGCCGACGCGGCGGTCGACCCGCAGGACGGCGACGGGGTCGCGGAGGCCATCGTCGCCGAGACCGGCGGTCGCGGCGCCGAGGTGCTCGTCGACGCCACCGGCGCCGGGGCTGCCGTCATGCCCGAGGTCGAGCGGGCGCTGGCCCCCGGGGCGAAGGTCGTCCTGCTCGGCATACAGCACGGCCCGACGCCGATCAGCGCGATCGCCCACCAGCTGGCGGGTGCCCAGATCCACGGCGCGCTGGGCCATCTGCGCGCGAGCTTCGAGGGCGCGATCCGGCTGCACGAGGCCGGGCGGATCGACCTGTCGGCGATCATCGGCGCACGCTTCGGCCTGGACGACGCGCTCGCGGCGGTGCAGCGCGCCGCGACCCGTCGGGACGCCAAGGTGATCATCCTGCCGACGCCGGGTGACCGGGACCGTCGCCGCGCCGCGCGCTGACCCGTCAGGCGGTGAGGAGGCCGACGGCCAGCTCGGCGAACGCCTCCGCCGCCGGCGTCGGATCCGGGGGGAGGGCCACGGCCACCTCGCACGGGTCGATGTCGGAGATCCGGGGGAAGCGCAGTCCGGGCCGGGCGTAGAACCGCGCCGCGGCCTCGGCGGTGATGCTGATCCCGCGGCCGGTGGCCACGGCCTGCAGCTCGGTCTCGAAGGTCGCGACCTCGGCGACGACCGGGGGCGGCACGCCGTCGCGGTAGTCGGTGGCCAGCCAGTAGTCGCGCCAGACGCCGCTGCCCGGGGCCGCGATGATCGGCTCGGCGAGGATCTCGTAGATGCTGATCTCCTCGCGGTCGGCGAGCGCGTGGGAGTCGGGAAGGCACGCGACCCGCGACTCGGTCGCCAGCGTCGTGATCCGCGCGCCGTCGACGTCGATCGGCGGGCGGACGATCGCGACGTCGCTGCGGCCGTCGTCGAGGCCGGCCGCGGGCTCGGAGAAGTCGAACTCCGTCAGCTCGACGTGCACGAGGGGAAACCGCTCGGCGTGCGCGCGGAGCAGCTTGGGCACCAGATCCACGGCGGCGCCGATGGTGAACCCGACCCGCAGCCTCCCCAGCTGCCCGGCCGCGATCTGCCGCGCGTCCTCGATCAGGCCGTCGAGCTCGGCGAGGACGCGCAGCGCGCCGTCGCGCACCGCGGCGCCCTCGGGCGTGAGCTGCACGCTGCGGGTGGTGCGGCTGAACAGCCGCAGGCCGGTGGATCGCTCCAGCTGCTTGATCGTCTGCGAGAGCGCAGGCTGGGAGAGGTGCAGCCGCCGGGCGGCGCGCGCGAAGTGCAGCTCCTCGGCCAGGACGACGAAGCAGCGCAGGTGGCGCAGTTCCACATTCGTAAGCGGCACGACTCAATCCTGCGCCAATTGCGATTTCACTTCAAGGGACCGCCGGACTAGCTTCGGCGCCACGCCGTCGGAACCCACTGGAGAACGGAACATGAGCATCGAGATGACCCATTCCGATGGGCTGCGGATCGGACGTCGGTCGCTCATCCACGATCCCGTGGAGGGCGACGACACGAAGCTGCTGCTGACCAAGGCGCGAGGATCGCTGGTCTGGGACGCCGACGGCAACGAGTACATCGACTGCACCGCGCAGGCGTGGTCGAACAACCTGGGGGCCAACGACCCCCGGGTCGTCGAGGCCGCCATCGCGCAGATCCGCGAGCTCACGCACGCCCGGCCCAACTTCAACACCGAGGCGCTGCTGGCCCTGACGGCCAAGTTGGTGGAGATCTCGCCCGCCGGTCTCAGCCGGGTCGGCTACACCCTGCACGGCAGCCTCGCCACCGAGATGGCGATGAAGCTGGCCTTCCGCAACCGGCCGCACGCGCGCAACCTGCTGGTGCTGCAGGACGGCTACCACGGGCGCTCGCTGGCCACGCTCGCCGCGAGCTGGCCGCACCCGGGGAACGTCTTCGGGCCGCTGCAGCCCCGGTTCGCCCGCGTCGCGCACCCCGACCCCTACCGGCCGCGGGCGGGCCTGGACGCGGAGGCCGAGTCGCAGCTCTGCCTGCAGCTGCTCCGCGAGGTCATCGAGAAGGGCGTCGACGGCGACGTGGCGGCCCTCATGATGGAGCCCATCCAGGGCAACGGCGGGCATATCGAGTTCCCGATGTCCTACTACCGCGGGGTCCGCGAGATCTGCGACGAGTTCGACATCATCTTGATCTGGGACGAGGTGCAGACCGGCTTCGGGCGCACCGGCGAGATGTTCGCCGCCGATCACTACGGCGTCACGCCCGACGTCATCGCGTTCGGCAAGGGCGTCGGCGGCGGGTTCCCGCTGGCGGGCATCCTGGCCGACGAGCGGCTGACCGGCTTCGGCGCCGGCGACGACGCGCTGACCTTCGGCCAGTTCCCCGTGTCGATGGCCGCCGGCCTCGCCACGGTCACCGCGATCGTCGACGACGACCTCTGCACGGCCGCGCGCGACGCCGGAGCGCACGCGACGCGGCGTCTGCTGGAGATGCAGGAGCGCCATCCGCTGATCGGCGACGTGCGCTGCCCGGGCCTGATGGTCGCGCTGGAGCTCGTCAAGGACCGCGCGACCAAGGAGCCGGCGCGGTGGGAGTGCACCGAGGTGTACCGCCTCGGCCTGGAGCGCGGGGTGCTCTTCGGCGAGAGCCGCTACGCCGGGCTGGGCAACCTCATCAAGGTCAAGCCGCCCCTCGACATCTCCCGCGAGCACCTCGACCGGGCCTTGGACGTCCTCGACGAGGTCCTCGGCATCATCGAGCAGGGCCGGGCTTAGGGGCCTTTGAGCATGAGCGCGCTCGACCAGCCCCTGACGACGCACGGCGCCGACGACGCGCGGCCCGCGGCGCGGGCCAACGACAGCGCGGACCTCGCCGCGTTGGGCTACAAGCCCAAGCTGCACCGCACCATGGGGGCCTACACCTCGTTCGCCCTGGCCTTCTCGATGGTGTCGATCAACACCGGCATCATCACCCTGTTCGCCGACCCGTTCTCACGCATCGGCGGGGTCGCGATCCTCATCTGGCTGGCGATCATCCCGCTGGTGGGGACGCTGGTCGCCGTCTACGCGCACCTGGCCGGGCGGATCCCGCTGACCGGCTACGCCTATCAGTGGTCCAGCCGACTGGTCGGCGCCAACTTCGGCTGGTTCACCGGATGGGTGGCGCTGATCTCCTTCCTGGCGGGCACCGCCGCGACCGCGGCCGCGGTGGGCTCGGTCTTCGCGCCGGAGATCTGGCACGACCCCAGCCGCGGGCAGATCCAGCTGCTGAGCATCGGCGCGACGGTCGTCGTCTGCGTCATCAACGTCTTCGGCGTCAGGATCGCCACGCACGTCAACAACGTCGGCGCGTCGATCGAGCTGGCCGGCACCGTCGTGCTGGGCATCGTGCTCCTCGGCGGCCTGCTGTTCTTCTTCGGCGACGCTCGCGGTCCCGGGGTCCTGGTGGACACCGCGCACATCGGGGATGCGCCGATCACGCTGACCAGCGTCGCGCTGGCGGCGCTGCTGCCGGTCTACGTGCTGCTCGGCTGGGAGGGGGCGGCCGATCTGTCGGAGGAGACCGTCGACCCCCGCCGCGCCGCCCCGCGGGCGATGATCCGCTCGGTGGTCGTCTCGGGCGCCGCGGGCTTCGTCATCTTCGCGCTGCTCGGGATGGCGATCCCGGGGCACGTCACGACGTTCCTCGGCCGCGACGGCAACCCGGTGTTCAACCTGATCGACGTCCAGGTCGGCGCGTTCGCCAAGGACATCATGGTGGTCATCGCCTTCGCCTCGATCTTCGCGTGCCTGATCGCGAACATGGCGGTCGCGACGCGGATGGTCTTCGCGCTCTCGCGCGACAACATGCTGCCGGGGTCCCGCGCCCTGGCCGCCGTCGACGACCGGACCGGCACGCCGATCGCGGCGATCATCGGCGTCACGGTCCTCGCCGTCGTGCTCAACGTGCTCAACGCGGGCCTGGTCGCGAAGATCTTCGCCATCGTCGGCCTCGGCTACTACGCCACCTACCTGCTGACGATGATCGCCGCACTCTTCGCGCAGCGTCGCGGGCGCATCCCGGCCGCGCCGGAGGGCGTCTTCGGCCTCGGCCGATGGCTCGTGCCCACGGCCGGCCTCGGCGTCGCCTGGACGGTCGTCGTGATCGTCACGCTGACCGTGCCGAAGGTCAACAACACGACGGCGTACTACTTCGCCGGCGCCGTGGCGATCGGCGCCCTGTGGTGGGCGGTCGCGCTTCGCGGACGGCTCGCGCGCGGAGAGGCCGGCCCGCCCGACGTGGTCGGCGCGGCGGCGTTTCCCCGTGAGCCGGTCCCGGCCTCCGCCCCGGTGCCGTGAGCGCGGCCGGCGCGGAACAGCAGTCGCATACCCCAACACCCGTCCCAAGGAGGACCCCATGAGCACGCTGGCCGACACGACCACCGACACCGACCGCATCAGCCTCGACCTGCGCCACGACCACATCGGGTTGCGCGTCGTCGACTACGACGGCACGGTGGCGTGGTACACCGACAAGCTCGACTTCACGCTCGACCAGGAGTGGCCGTTCGGCGACATGCGGCTGGCCTACCTGCACCACGGCAGCGCGAAGATCGAGATCCTCGGCGGCTCGACCGCGGAGCCGCAGGAGGACGTCCAGTCGCTCGAGCCGACCTTCCGCCACGAGGGCCTCAACCACTTCTGCCTGGCGGTGGACGACCTCGACGCGACCATCGCCGAGCTCGGGCGCCGCGGCGTCCCGCTGCTCGGCGAGCCGTTCGTGGTCGAGCCGATCGGCCGGCGGCTGGCGTTCATCAAGGACAACAGCGGCAACCGCATCGAGCTGTCGGCTCCCGCGTAGCGCGGACCGCGTCCGCCCTCGAGGCGGCTGGCCGACCCGTGCAGCGAGTGCGGTGCGCTTCGAGATCGTCACCGACGCCGACGGTTCTGGTCCGCTACCGGATCAGTGCCCCGGGTCGCTCGCGCCCGGCGCTGGAGAGCGGTCTTCGGGCTGAGCCAGGGCGTCGCGTCGTCGCTGGGGCCCGCGCTGGCCACCTCGCTGTGACTGACGCTGGGCGCGATCGGCTGGGTGGCGCTGGGCGCGCTGCTGCTCGTCGTGGGCCTGGTGGCGCGGCCGGCGCAGCTTCCCGAGCACGCCGCGCGAGGCGGCGCGGATGCCCGCGTCGTCTACCCGAACGTGAAGGCGTAGGCCTCGGCCCCCGGCGCGAGGAAGGTGATCTCGAGCGTACGATCGACGATCGGATCCTGCTCGCGCACGAGCTGGTACAGGCGGCCTTCTCGAAGCACGCCGCTGCCGTTCACGTCGACATCCAGGCCATGAGCCGAGCCGGGAGGGTGGCCGTCGACGAGGACGCGGAACGGAATGGCCTCTCGCGCCCCGGGGGAGAGGACGAGATGGGCATCGCGTGCGTGGAACCGGTAGGCGATGCTGCCCCCGGTCTGGTCGAGGACGACGTTCTCGCGCCCGATCGTCCACACGCCGGCCAGAGCCCAGTGGTTGAGGCGCAGGCGGTCGGGCAGCTCGTAGGCGCGACCGTCGGAGACCGCGACGCCGTTCGGTGACGCGAAGTTCTCGCTGCGCCAGGAGCCGAGGTAGGTCTCGGGCGTTCGCAGGTGGTCCCAGTCGGCGTGCGCCTCTACGCCGAGCGCATCGACGGGGACGGACTCGCGCTCGATGCCCAGGAGCCGCTGGATGACGCGCTCCGATTGGCCGTAGCGTCCTTCGCCGAAGTGGTGGTCGCGGATGACGCCGTCCCGGTCGACGAAGTACAGCGCCGGCCAGTAGCCGTTGTCGAACGCGTTCCAGATGGTGTAGTCGTTGTCGACCGCCACCGGGTAGTCGATCGCCCGTTCGGTGACGGCGAGGCCCACGCCGTCGACGTCGTGCTCGAAGGAGAACTCCGGCGTGTGGACTCCGATGACGACCAGGCCGTCGTCGCGGTAGGCCCGCGACCACGCGCGGACGTACGGCTCCTGGCGGAGCCAGTTGATGCACGTCAGCGTCCAGAAGTTCACCAGGACGACGCGCCCACGCAGCTCGGCCGGACCGAGCGGCTCGGAGTTGAGCCACTCGGTCGCACCGTCCAGGGAGGGGATGTGCACCCGGCCGAGCATATTCGCCTCAGCGCAGCGAACGGAACGTCGCGCGGAGGTCTTCGGAGAGCAGCTGCGGCTGCTCCCAGGCCGCGAAGTGCCCGCCCCGGTCGTGCTGGCTGTAGTGGACGAGGTTGGGGTACGCCCGCTCGGCCCAGCTGCGCGGAACCCGGTAGATCTCGTCGGCGAACGTGCTCACGCCGACCGGGACCGTCACGCCCTTGACCGAGAAGAAGGGGAGCTTGTTCTCCCAGTACAGCCGCGCCGAGGAGACCCCGGTGTTGGTCAGCCAGAAGAGCGTGATGTTGTCCAGGATGTCGTCTCGCGTGAGGTCGCTCGGCCGCTCGAGACGCTCCTCGAGGACCTGCTGGACGATGCCGGGCTGACCGCTCCCGTCGCCGTGGTCGAGCATGAACGCGGCGAGGGCGATCGGTGAGTCCGCCAGCCCGTAGAGCGTCTGCGGACGCGTCCCCGCGTACAGCCCGTACGCGACGTGCGTCGCAAAGAACGTCCGCAGCTGCTCGTAGGTGCTCAGCTCCTCGTCGGAGAGCCCGGACGGCGCCGGACTGCCGACGAAGGACGCGGTGAAGAGCTCGGGCGGGATCACGCCGGCCATGTTGGTGTGGATGCCCATCAGCTCCGGCGGCGCCGGCTCGGCCGCCGCCGGGTCGGCGCGACCGCCGGCCATCGCGTCGACGACGACCGCGCCCCAGTCGCCGCCCTGCGCGACGAACCGCTCGTAGCCCAGGCGCTTCATGAGCTCGACGTACGCCTTGCCGATGTGCACGGGATCCCAGCCGGTGCCGGTCGGCTTTCCCGAGAACCCGTACCCCGGCATCGACGGGATCACGACGTGGAAGGCGTCCGACGCGCTCGCGCCGTGCGCGGTCGGATCGGTGAGCCGGCCGATGATCTTCAGCTGCTCGATGACCGACCCCGGCCAGCCGTGGCAGACGACCAGCGGCAGCGCGTCCTCGTGCTTGGAGCGGACGTGGACGAAGTGGATGTCCAGCCCGTCGATCTCGGTGGTGTAGTGCGGGAGGGCCTGCAGCCGCGCCTCGCACTTGCTCCAGTCGTACTCGCTCACCCAGTAGCGAGCGAGGTCCTTCATGACTGAGAGCGGGACGCCCTGCGAGTCGTCCTCGACGGTCTCCTTGTCGGGGAAGCGCGTGGCCATGATGCGCGCACGCAGGTCCTCGACATCGGCCTCCGGGATCTCGACCGTGAACGGCCGGACCGCGCTGCTGCCGGTCCTCGCTTCGACCGTGACTGCCATGGTGGTCCTCCTTGATGGGAACGGTGGTTGATGACGGCACGGAGCCTGGTCGTCCCGTCCGCACGTCGCCCCCGGAAGCACACGGGGTTTGCTCGCGGGGTTTGGCTCGCCACCGCTCGGCCGGTGCGGCGTCTCGTCGAAGGGATGCCCGCTGCTCGATCCCCGTAGGAGACCCAGGGGTGTGACACGGGGGCGATCGGTGCGCGGGAGGCGCATCGTCGGTGCATCACGTGGCGCAGCCCGCGTCTCCCACGAGGCAGAGAGGAGTCGATCGTGTTCGTGGAGCTCGACCAACGCCATCCGTTCCGGTACGCGCCATGAGGCCCGAGAACGCGTATGACCTGCCCAGCGACGATGGCGACTTGGCCACGGCGGCCTTGGCGGCAGCCCTCGGCCCACGGCTAGGCCCCGCGGCAACGTTCGCCACGACCGAGCACTTCAACTTGCAGACGGCGCGCGCGATGACCGTCTCCGAGGCCAACGGCCGCGCGAGCATCTTCCTCGCCGCCCTGTCGAGCAACCTGATCGCGCTGGCGTTCATCGGACAGATGTCCCGGCTCGGCGTGGCGTTCTACGTGTTCGCGCTGATCCTGCTGCCGGTCCTGGCGTACGTGGGGGTGGTGACCTTCCTGCGTCTGGTCCAGTCCTCCATCGAAGACATCGCCTACGCGCACCGGATCGCGCTTCTGCGCAGCTTCTACCTGAGCGTCTCACCCGAGCTCGAGCCGTACCTCGTCATCATCCAGGGGAGGGACTCGGCGGCGCCGGTCAACGAGGCGAGGGTCGCAGCCAGCGCATGGCAACTCACGCTGACCGTTGCCGGGATGATCGCCGTCGTCAACAGCGTCGTGGCCGGGGCCTGCGCCGGCCTGGTGCTGAAGGCCGCCGGCGTGCACTCGCTGGCGACCGCGGTGGCCGTCGGCGCCGGTATCGGAGCCGGCGCCTTCTCGATGCACGAGCGCCAGCATCGGCATGCGCTCGACGACTACAGCACCGACGCTGTCGATCGGGCAGCGATCGTCGTTCCACCATCCCTACACGGAGCATCGTCATGAGCGTCGACGCCCAGGACCGGGGCCGCTGCTTTACGATCACTCCGGGACCATGGCTCGTGGCGCCGCACCCGGGCGGGAGCCGACCCTCTGCGGTCGGGCGGACGAGTGCGCGCTGCTCGACGCGTTGGCCGACGCGATCCGCCGGGGGGAGGGCCGGTCGCTGGTGGTGCGCGGAGAGGCTGGGATCGGGAAGACCGCTCTGCTGGACTACCTGGTCCGGTCGGCGCCAGACTTGACCGTTCTCCGAGCCGTGGGCGTGGAGTCGGAGATGGAGCTGGCCTACGCCGGTGTGCATCAGCTCTGCGCTTCGCTGTTCGGCCGGCTCGACAGGCTGGCGACTCCGCAGCGTGAGGCTCTGGAGATCGTCTACGGCCTGAGCGCCGGCGGGGCTCCAGATCGGTTCCTCGTCGGGCTGGCCGTGTTGAGCCTGCTGTCAGAGGCTGCTGATGACGGGCCGATCCTGTGCCTGGTCGACGACGCGCAGTGGCTGGATCGGGCGTCGGCGCTGACCCTGGCGTTCGTCGCGCGTCGGCTCCTGGCGGAGCGGGTCGGGGTCGTGTTCGCCGTACGCGAGCCGGAGGGCGACCTTGCGAACCTTCCGGAGCTTGAGGTACGCGGCTTGCTCAGGGACGACGCCCGGGCGCTGCTGGGCGCGACCGTGTGGCTCAGGTTGGATGATCGGGTTCGCGACCGGATCGTCGCCGAGACGCACGGGAACCCGCTGGCGTTGCTCGAGCTCCCGCGGGGCTTGACGGCGACACAGCTGGCGGGCGGCCTCGGCCTCATCGAGGCGCAGGGCCTGGCCGGGCAGATCGAGGAGCGTTTCGTTCGACGGGTCGACACGCTCTCCGACGACGCGCGACGTGTGCTGCTGGTCGCGGCGGCCGAGCCGGTCGGCGATCCGCTGCTGCTGATCGCCGCATCCGAGCGACTCGGTATCGCGGTCTCCGCCGTCGACGCGGAGACCGACGGGTTGCTCGCGCTCGACGAGCGCGTGACGTTCCGTCATCCGCTCGTGCGCTCCGCGGTCTATGGAACAGCGACCACAGACCAACGCCGGGAGGTCCATCAAGCCCTGGCCGAGGCGACCGACGACAGCGCCGACCCCGACCGTCGCGCGTGGCATCTGGCCACAGCCGCAGCGGGCCCCAACGAGTCGATCGCCGCGGCGCTCGAGCAGTCCGCCAGCCGCGCGCAGGCGCGCGGGGGCCTGGCCGCGGCGGCCGCGTTCCTGCATCGCGCCGTCGTTCTGTCGGCCGATCGCACGCAGCGGTTGCGGCGTGCCCTTGCCGCTGCGCGAGCGAGCCTGCATGCCGGCATGTTCGAGGACGCCCTCGAGCTTCTGACGTTGGCCGAGGCCTCGACGCCGGACGAGCTGCAGATGGCCCACGTGGAGTTGCTCAGGGGTCAGATCGCGTTCGCGTCGAGCATGGGGACCACGGCACCGCCACTGCTGTTGAGAGCTGCCCGACGACTTGAGCGGCTCGACCCCGAGCTGGCGCGCGAGACCTACCTCGACGCGTGGGGAGCTGCCTTCTTCGCCGGTCGCTCAGCCTCCGCCGGCAGTCTGGTCGACGTGTCCCGCGCTGCCCGATCGGCTCCGCGGCTGCCCGGTCCGCTCGGTCCATCCGATCTGCTGCTCGACGGCCTCACCACCCTCGTGACCCACGGTCGTGCGGCGGCCGCGCCACTGCTGAGGCAGGCCTCCGCCACGTTTGCGAACGAGGCGTCACCGACCCAGGAGAACTTTCGCTGGGGCTGGCTGACGACAACCCCGCCCAACGTCCTCTGGGATGAGGACAGCTGGCAGGCCATCAGCGCGCGCAACCTCAAGGAGTCCCGTGATGCGGGCGCGCTGGCCCGACTGCCGATCGACCTGGAGGACTGGGCGATCTTCGTCACGTCGTGCGGCGACTTCGGCGCTGCTGCCGAGGCGCTGGCCGAGGTCGAAGCGATCACCACGGCGACCGGGACCCACATGGGGACCTATTGCCGGATGTTGCTCGCCGCGCTTCAAGGCCAAGGCAACGCCTTGCCGTTGATCGAGTCCACGATCCGTGACGCCAGAACGGGCGGTCACGGGCTCAGCCTCGTCTGGGCCGAGTGGACGAGCGCCATCCTCTTCAACGGGCTTGGTGTCTACGACCGGGCGCTCGCCTCGGCCCAGCGAGCGGCCGAGGAGGCACCGGAGCTCCAGTTCGCCCCCTGGGCACTGACTGAGCTGATCGAGGCGGCGGTCCGCACCGCGAGGCCCGACCTGGCGGCCGGTGCGCTCGAGGAGGTGATGGCGGCGACCGCGCCCTCCAGCACCGACTGGGGTCGGGGGATCCAAGCGCGCTGCCAGGCGCTTCTGAGCGAGGGTGAGCGTGCCGATCGCCTGCATCGCGAGGCGATCGAGAGGCTGGCCAGGACCCGGCGGCGTCCTGACCTCGCCCGGGCTCATCTGCTCTACGGGGAGTGGTTGCGCCGCGAGGGTCGCCGTGGCGACGCACGTGTCCAGCTTCGTGCCGCCCACGACCAGTTCACGTCGATCGGGATGGAGGGGTTCGCCGAGCGAGCCAGGGGTGAGCTGCTTGCGACGGGGGAGAAGGTGCGCGAGCGGACCGTCGAGACGCGCGACGACCTCACCCCGCAGGAGCGGCAGATCGCCCGGCTCGCCCGCGATGGGATGTCGAACCCGGAGATCGCTGCGCGGCTGTTCCTCAGCCCGCGCACGGTGGAGTGGCATCTACGCAACGTGTTCAGCAAGCTCGACATCCGTTCTCGCCGCCAGCTGGTGGATGCGCTGCCCGGTTCCGACCTCGAGCCGACCCCGGCCGGAGCGAGGGCATGATCGCGCCTGCGCGGGCCGCGTCGATCCGCGCGAGAGACGCAAGCCGTTTCGGGCCTTCCGCTTTGCGCGAGAAGCGAGGCGGCCGTTTGCCTCTGCTGGGCGTGATGGGTCGACCGGGCGCGTGCGCCGCTGGTTGTCGCCGCTCCGGCCTTGCGCGTGGTGCGCGCGGCGCGGTTGCCGGCGCCGCTACAGCTTGTCGAGGTCGTCCAGCTCGCGCATGAGTGGGTCCTCACCGGGCGGGCGTCCGGCGCTTGCCTCGCCCCGGGCGATGGCGCGCTCCCGGATGGCTGCGAAGTCGGCATCGCGACCGGCGGTCAGCGCGGCCTCGTCGATCTCGATCTTCGAGCGGTCCGCCGGGTCGTATCGCATCGGCAGCACGGCCCCGGCGCGGTGCTCACCGCAGGAGATGTGCAGCCGCCGCTCGACCTCGACCGTCGCACCGTCGTCGAAGCGCACCCGCATCGTGACCTTGTACCGCCCGCTCATGTCGGTGCTCCCGCGGAAGAACTCCGGCGCCTTGATGATCACGCCATCCACCTGGGCGCCACCGTCGAGCGACTTGCCGCGACCGAACATGCCGGGAGGCTACCCCTGGGCCACGAGGCAGTCCAGCGATCAGCGCCTGGGCCCGGACGTCTTCGGGCCCTGCGGCCCGCGCTTTCGGGCGTGAGCCGGTTTGCGCTGACGTCACCGGCGGGTGATGATTGCCGGCAATGCGCCGACTCACTCACGCCGCGCCCATCCTTTGCTCGGCGCTGGTGACGCTCGCCTTCGCCGCGACGGCCTACGCCTCCCCGGGGACCATCACGAACTATCCGATCCCCGTCGCGAGCACCCCGTACGGGATGACGACGGGGCCTGACGGGAAGATCTGGTTCGTCGACAGCGGCAATGCCGGCCCCGCGTCGATCGGTCGGATGACGACCGCGGGTGCGATCACGGCGGCCGACATCATCCGGTTCCCCGATTCGACCCTCGGCGGGACGGCGACGCTCGGGGCCGACGGCAACATGTGGGTGCAGCAGGACAGCCACCTGGCCAAGGTGCCGGTCGCCGCCACGCAGACGAGCGACATCACGTCGTACACGCTCTCCAGCGGCAACGGCGGGTTCGCCTCGATCGCCTCCGGCCCGGACGGGCGTCTGTGGTTCGGCCAGAACCAGCTCATGGGCACGAGCACAACCGGCGGAGCGACCGGCACGTACAGCACGAGCGCGTCGACGACGATCACGGGCGTGCTCGTCGGTCCCGACAGCAAGATCTGGTATGCGGCAGGGAACACGATCGCGCGGATGAGCACGACGGGCGTCTCCGGGCCCGGCGACGTCTTCACCCTGCCGGCGGGCAACTCGGGCATCTTCTGGATGACGGTGGGACCTGATGGCAACGTCTGGTTCACCCAGTCCAACCCGGCCGCCGTCGGGCGCATCACGCCCGCGGGCGTGATCACGATCTTCCCGACGCCCACGACCAGCAGCCTGCCGTTCGGCATCGCCGCCGGCCCCGACGGTCAGCTCTGGTTCGTGGAGCGCAACGGCGACAACATCGGCTCGATCCCGACCTCGGCGACCTCGGGGGCCGACATCACCGAGTACCCCGTCGGCGGCTCGAACGTCGGCCTCGAGTACATCGTCGCCGGGCCCGACAAGCGTATGTGGTTCAACAAGTTCAACACGCAGAGCCTCGGCGCGATCACGACGTCCGCTTCGGATGTCACCGCGCCGCCGGTGACCCCGCCCGTGCTCACGCCGCCCGTGGTCACCCCGCCCGCGGTGACCCCGCCGACGGCGACCCATCCCGCCACGCCGCCGGTTCGGCAGCCGATCTCGGCCACGAAGGCCTTCACGCTCCCGTCGGCAAAGAGGTGCATCAGCCGTCGCGCGTTCACGATCCGGATCCGCAAGCTCCCGGGCGTCACGTTCACCTTCGCGGTCGTCAAGGTCAACGGCAAGCGCGTCAAGACCGTCAAACGCGCCAGGATCACCGCACCGGTCAACCTCAAGGGCCTGCCCGCCGGCAAGGCCAAGGTGTCCATCACCGCGACGGCCAGCGACGGCCGCACCGTCACCGGGACCCGCACCTACCGGACATGCGCGACCAAGCGCGGCTCGCGGGGCCCGAAGCTCTAGCCGCCGCACTCGCCTTGGACGAGGAGCGGCAGTCAGCTCAGCGACGACGCTGAGTGCTGCTGTGCGATCGTGCCGCACCGGCGGATGCGCGGTCCTTGGTGGCCCAATTAGCGCTTGCCGCCGCGTGGCTTTCGCGCACCGGACCGGGAGTGGGGTGGCCGCGGGACGCCGGCGAGCGCCGCTTCGGCCGTGCGCACGAGGCTGTCCTCAGGCGTGCCGGCGTGGCCGAGCGCCTCGATGCCGCGCGCCACGGCGAGCAGCAGTCCCCCGAGCGCCTCGGGGTCGGCTGCCGGGTCGACGTCGCCCTCGTCCTGGGCTCGGCGCACGGCCGCGGTGAAGGAGCCCTGAAGCGCCGTGAACGTCTCGCTCACGCAGGCCCCGACGTCGCGGTCGCTGCCGGCCAGCTCGGCGGTCGAGCTCGCCAGCAGGCAGCTCGGGCCGCCGACCGACCCGTGCGCCATCGCGAGCAGGTAGGCGCGCAGCGCCGGGAACCCGGGGCCCGGTCCCTCGAGCGCGGCGCGGACGTCGGCGATGCTCTGGCCGCTGTAGTCGCCGAGCACGCGGAGGTACAGGCCGCGCTTGTCGCCGAACGCGGCGTAGAGGCTGCCCTTGCCCAGGCCGGTCACGTCCAGCAGGTCCTGCAGCGACGTCCCCGCGTAGCCCTTGGCGCGGAAGGCGCCGCGCGCGGCGCGGAGCACGGCCGTCTCGTCGAACTCGCGGGGTCGGGCCATGACCACAGCGTATCGCAGTTCTTTACGGGACGGTCCAGAACTGCGCTATTGTGGACCGTATGGTCAATAACCCCACTCCTCAAGCCGTACCGCAGGACTTCGCCGGCCGGCGCGTGCTCATCACCGGTGGCTCGCGCGGCATCGGCGCCGGCATCGCCCAGCGCCTGCTCGACGGGGGCGCCGTCGTCGTGACGACCGCGCGCTCGGCCACCACCACGGCCCCCGACGGTGCGCAGTTCCTCGCGGGCGACGTGAGCACCGTCGCGGGCGTGCAGGCGATCGCCGACGCCGCGATGGAGCGGCTCGGTGGCGTCGACATCATCATCAACAACGCGGGCGCCACCACGACGCATCCCGGCGGCTCGCTGACCATCACGCCCGCCGAGTGGCAGGACGTGCTGGACGTCAACCTGCTCGCCGCCGTTCGGCTCAACGCCGCGCTGCTGCCCCAGATGGTCGAGCGCGGCAGCGGCTCGATCATCAACATCTCCTCCAGCGCGGCGTTCCTCACGCCCTCCCCGTTGCTCCACTACGGGGCCGCCAAGGCCGCCCTGACGGCCTACTCGAAGGGCCTGGCGACGGAGTTCGCCGCGCAGGGGATTCGCGTCAACACGATCACCCCCGGCAACGTCGCCACGCCGGGCGCCGACCGCGTCCGTGCCGACCTCGCCTCGGCCTTCGGGCTGGCGGAGGAGGACATGAGCGCCGGCGTCCCGCTGGGCATCGGCGCCCCCAGCGACATCGCCGAGGCGGTGGCCTTCCTGGCCTCGGACCGCGCCCGCTGGATCACCGGCGCCGACCTCGTCGTCGACGGCGGTGAGAAGCCGACGCCGTAAGGAGCCGCGCTACGGGAGGGCCGATCCTCCGATCGGCCTTCCCGTCATCGCGCAGGCGATGCCCTGGGCGCGTCGTCTAGGGCGCCGCGCAGATGACGCGCACCGACATCTCCGTAGGCGGCGGGGAGGCGCTTCCTACGGTCGTGGTGACGGTCCATCCGGTCGGCGTGCCGGACGTCGGCGTCGGCGCGTTCTCCTGCGCGCTGGGGACGGCGACCGTGCCATCCGCGGGCTTCGAGTAACCGCCGCCCGTCGCGCGCTCACCGGGCTCGCACGATGCCGTCGCGGTCCCGCTGGCAATGCAGGTGAAGGGACCGCCCGGGATGATCTGGTTGCAGCTCGCGTGGTTGATGGCGAGTGGCGCGGTGCGCACGGTCACGCGCGTGGCGCCGGCCGGACCCGCCGCACCCGCAGCGCCGGCCGGACCAGCGACGCCCTGCTTCTGCCAGGCGACAGCCTTCTCGCTCTTCGCGCACTTCCCCTTCGCGATGACCCGCAACGCACCGGTCTTCTTCGAGGCACAGGCCTTGATCTGGCCGGGCGACGACGAGACCGCCGCGACGGCGAGGCCACCGATGGCGAGCACGAGTACGACAACGGCGGCAAGCACCACCGCCGAGGGGGCGAAGGGGCGAGGTCGATTGCCGCGCCATCGCACAGCCCCGGCCCGATGCCGGGGGTGGACGTCGGTGAGATGCTCGTCCTCGCTCAAACGACCAGGAGGCTGGACCGTGCCGACCATCCGTTTCAACGTGACCACGAGCGCGACGCCTGAGGAGTTCGTCGCGGCGCTCACCGACTTCGGGCCGGGCCGTAGCGAGCTCTTCGGCAACAGCAGCGACGCCGACCTCAAGGTCCATAGCCAGGGGCCGACCGAGGCGGACGTCACGGAGGGCTCGCGTGGCATCTGGGAGCGCCTGCACTACGACTGGTCCGACCCCGACCGCGTCGTGATGACGACGACCGACTCCAACACGTGGGGCGGCAACTCCGGCCACACCTACACGTTCACGCGCAATCCGGACGGGACGACCGGCATCGATGTCGTCGTGGTCCGCGACGGCAAGAACCTCAAGGGGCGCGCGATCGGGGCGGTGCTCGGGACCGTCGGCAAAGGCGCCCTGGCCAAGGCGTTCGACGGCACCGTCAAGGCGGTCGAGGCCCGCAACGCCACGTCACCACAGCCCTTGGAGGGATGAGCATGACCCGCGCGCGACGCTCCTAGCCCCCGCTTGCCTTTGCCACGTAGCTCGCGACCTGCTGGATCTGCTTCGAGCTCAGCTGGTCCTTGAACGCGGGCATCCCGCCGCCGCCGTCGGTGACCTGCTTGGCGACCTGTGCTTCGGTGGGCGCGAGCGTGTCGAGGTCGGGGCCGACCTGTCCGTGCGCAGCGGCGGCCTTGAGCGTGTGGCAGGAGGAGCAGCCGACCGAGACGAACAGCGCATGGCCCGGGTCGCTGGCGCTCTTCGCGCCGCCGCCCGTCGTGCTCGATCCGCTCGACCCGGACCCGCCGCCGCAGCCCGCCGCCGCGAGGGCCAGCACGAGGCTTGCCGCGACGCTCGTTCGCCTCAGAGCAGCCATCGCCTATGCCCGGGCCGCGCGGCGGCGGGTGGCCAGCGCCGCGCCGGCGGCGACGGCGACCAAGGTGGTGGTCTTGCGGAGCATGTGCGGTTCCTCGAACTTTGTTATAGGACTTGCGACGACGCCGGGGCCAGCCAGAGCAGGAGGTCGACGGCGTGCAGGGTCACCGGATGCGCACCGTGACCCTGCGCTCGTACTGGTCGAAGTCCGAGACGCGCGCGACGAGATCCAGCGTCCACGTGCCCGGGGCGCCGAGGATGGCGGCGGGGATCGTGTAGTGGCCGGGGCCGGTGTCCTGGACTTGGAGGTCGAGCGGGCCGATGCCCTTGGCGGGCAGCGTCGCGGTGACGGTCAGCTGCTTGGTCCTGGCGTACTGCGCGCCGGTCCTGGGGTCGAGCAGGTAGATGTGGATGTCGTTGGCGCCGACCTGGGCGGGGTCGACGTCGAGCGAGAGCTGCGCGGGGCCGACCGTGCTGGTGACCTGGACCGGGCCCGTCGCGGTGGTCTTGGCGGGGGCGTAGCCGGCCAGCGCGCCGGTGACGGTCAGCACGACGGCGATCGCGGCCACCTCGGTGCGGAGGGTGCGGCGCAGCAGCAGGCCGGCGCCGCCGGGCGTGGCGCCCTGCTCGGCGAGGCGTCGTAGGCGTGGGACGGTGCGCCGGCGGTTGAGCGCCCCGAGGCCGACGAGGCCGAGGATGAGCCCGATCTTGACCAGGACCGCGCGGCCGTAGGGCGTGTTCCACAGCTCGCTGAACGCGTCGATCTGGATCAGCGCCTGGACGACGCCGGTGGCGATCAGCGCGATCACGCAGGCCAACGCGATGGGGGAGAAGCGAGCCAGGCCGCCGGCGAGCAGGCGGGTGCGGTCGGCGCCCTCGAGGCGGCGGGTCGCGGCGGGCAGGCAGGCGAGGAGCGCGACCAGCCCGCCGAGCCAGGCCGACATCGCGGTGACGTGGATGACGTTGGCGGGGAGGAAGAGCCAGACCGGATGCTGGACGCTCGCGTGGCCGGCGAGCGCGGGCAGGAGGATCAGCGCGGCGGCGGGGATCAGCAGCGCCAGCAGGCGGGCGCCGCCGGCGCGGGGCGCGAGCAGCGCGCCGTCGGCGCCCAGCGAGG
>JAOPZD010000595.1 GCA_025964295.1 Conexibacter sp. | reverse complement strand
CGTCGACGGGCGCAGGCCGATCGCCAGCAGCGCCGCGGCGTCGAGCGCCAGCGCGACCGGCCAGCCCAGCAGCGTCGCGCCGTCGGCGGAGACGCCCAGCGAGGTGATCGCCGCGAACGTCAGGAGGTTCAGCACGCCGAAGTAGGCCGGCCCCGGCTGGCGGTCGACCGAGCTGTAGGCGATCAGGCCGAAGCCGGCGGCCAGGATCAGCAGCTCCCAGCCCCAGGCCACGTTCGCCACGCCCGAGTCCTCCGCGAAGAACGGGCCGCCGATGAAGCTCAGCCCGATCCCCAGCACCGCGAGGCCGGCGGCGTCGATCAGCGCCACGCCGTGGCGCAGGCGCCGGTCGCGCTGGCCGATGGCCAGGAGCCCGTAGGCGCACACGAGCGCCAGCCCGACGTAGCGGTAGGTCGAGACGCCGGCCGGGTCCCACAGCCCCGCGACCGCGGCAATCACGGCCACGCCGCCGGCGAGTGCGGCGATCAGCGTGCAGACCGCGCTGTTGCGGCGGGTCGCGAAGCCGAGCGCGTACAGCGTCACCAGGCCGCCGATCCACGCGACGTCGCGGGCCGCGTGGGCGTCGTGGTGGTCCTCGGTCGCCGTCAGCTCGGTCAGCGCGGTGATCAGCAGCGCGACGCTCGCCACGTACAGGATCGACTGGTAGGCCCGCGGGTGCTCGCCCTCCAGCTCGGCCAGGACCGCCATCAGCGTCACGAACGCCCACGCGACGGCCACGTAGGCGAGGTGCACGCCCGGGTCCCACGCGTGGTGGAACCGCAGCACGACCGAGCTCACCAGCGTCACCAGGACGACCACGCCCGCCGCGATCACGTCGCCGCGAAACGGCTTGGGGCGCAGCAGGTCGAGCAGCGAGGACGCCACCCGGCGCCCTTCGCCGCCCGGCCGGCGGGTCCTGCCCTAGGGACGCACGAACGTGTCCGGATCGGGCCCGATCCGGTCGCCCGCGTCGAGCGCCTCGATGGCGGCCATCTCGGCGTCGGTCAGCGTGAAGCCGAAGACGTCGAAGTTCTGCTCGATGCGCTCCTGGGTCACCGACTTGGGGAAGACGACGTTGCCGAGCTGCAGGTGCCAGCGGATGACGACCTGGCCCGTGGTCACGCCGTGCGCCTCGGCGATCGCCACCAGCGCCGGGTCGTCGAGCACCTTGCCCTGCGCCAGCGGCGACCAGGCCTCGGTCACGATCCCGAGGTCGGCGTGCTCGCGGCGCTGCCCGGCCTGCTGGAAGTACGGGTGCAGCTCGACCTGGTTGATGACCGGGGTGACGCCGGTCTCGGCGATGATCCGCTCCAGGTGCGCGGGCTGGAAGTTCGAGACGCCGATCGACCGCGCCAGCCCCTCCTGCTGGAGCTCGACGAACGCCTTCCAGGTCTCGACGTACTTGTCCTGGGACGGCACCGGCCAGTGGATCAGGTAGAGGTCGACGTGCGCCATCTCCAGGCGCTCGAGGCTGGCGTGCAGCGCGCGCTTGGCCTGGTCGAAGCCGTGGTCGTCGTTGAAGCACTTGGTGGTGACGTAGACGTCCTCGCGGGTGAGGCCCGCGGCGTGGATCGCCTGGCCGACGCCCGCCTCGTTGCGGTAGGCGGCGGCCGTGTCGATGTGCCGGTAGCCCGCGAGCAGCGCGCGGGTCGTGACGTCGGCGGTGTCCTCGGGCGGGATCTGGAAGACGCCGAAGCCCAGCTGGGGGATCTGCTCGCCGTCGCGGAGGCTGACGGTCGGGACGGTCGTGTCGGCAAAGCTCATGCCTTGGCGCTTCCCGACCGTCGGCTCCGCAAACGCGGTCCGGGCCCTAACGCGCCAAGCCGGGGTTCTCGACCGGCTCGTCGCCCGAGTAGTCGTAGAAGCCGATGCCGGCCTTGCGGCCGTACCAGCCGGCGGAGAGCATCTTGCGCAGGATCGGCGGCTGGGCGAAGCGGCGCTCGCGGAACTCGTCGAAGAGGACGTCGCAGATCGCGCCGGTGGTGTCGTTGCCGACGAGGTCGGCGAGGGTCAGCGGGCCCATCGGATGGCCGGCGCCGGCCTTCATCGCGGCGTCGATCTCCGCGATCGAGCCGACGCCCTCCTCGTAGGCGCGCATCGCGTCCAGCATGTAGGGCACGAGCAGGCGGTTGACGATGAAGCCGGCCTTGTCCTTGGTCGGGATCGCGATCTTGCCCTGCAGCGACTCGGCGAAGGCGAGGACCGCGTCGAAGGTCTCATCGGTCGTCGTGACTCCGCGGACGACCTCGACGAGCTTCATGACCTGCGCGGGGTTGAAGAAGTGCAGGCCGGCGAAGGCCGTCGGGCGCGACGTGGACGCCGCCTGGTCGATGACGGCCAAGGACGAGGTGTTGGTCGCGAAGATCGCGTCGTCCTTGACGATGGCGTCCAGCGCCTTCCACAGCTCGAGCTTGAGGCCGAGGTTCTCGGTGATCGCCTCGATGACGAGATCGGCGTCGGCCAGGTCGGCGTAGTCGGTCGTCCCGGTCAGGCGGCCGCGGATCGCGTCGGCGTCCTCCTGGGTCGACTTGCCCTTCTCGACGGCGCGGGCGAGCTGCTTGTCGATCTTGCCCAGGCCCTTCTGCAGGGTCGCGTCGTCCACCTCGCGGACGACGACCTCGTAGCCGGCGGTCGCGACGACCTGTGCGATCCCATGACCCATGAGCCCGCACCCGACGATTCCAACCTTCTTGATCTCGGCCATGGCGCGGCACCCTAATGAACCGCCCCGTACAGTGCCCCCATGCCGATCGTCGAGACCGAGGACCGCGGCGCGGTCCGCCACGTGGTGCTCAACCGCCCCGAGAAGCGCAACGCCTTCAACGACGAGCTCGTCCTGGCCCTGCGTGATGCCCTGGGCGCGGCGGCCGACGACGACGGCGTCCACTGCGTCGTCCTGCGCGGCGCCGGGCCGATGTTCTCCAGCGGGATGGACATCAACTTCCTCGGGGCGCTCGCGGGCGAGCCGGGCCGGCTGCGCGCGTCGCGCCGCCCGATCATCGAGACGTGGAACCTGCTCGAGGAGATGCCCAAGCCGACGATCGCCCAGATCCACGGCGCGTGCATCGGCGGGGCGATGGAGCTGGCGCTGGCCGCCGACCTGCGCGTCATGGCCACCGAGGCCGTCATCGGCCTGGTCGAGACGCGCGTCGGGCTGGTCCCGGACGTCGGCGGCTCGACGCGGCTGCCGTCGGTCATCGGGCTCGGCCGCGCCAAGGAGATGATCATGGCCTCGAAGGTGATCGACGGCACCGAGGCCGAGCGCATCGGCCTGGTCAACCGCGTGGCGCCGGCCGAGGACCTCGACGCGGCGACCGACGCGCTGGTCGACGAGCTGCTGGCCTGCGCGCCGCGCGCGGTGGCGCTGGCCAAGCGGCTGCTCGACAGCGTGGCGAAGCCGACGTTGAGCGCGTCCCTGGAGGCCGAGGTCGCCGCGCAGGAGCTGTGCGCGCGGTCTGAGGACTTCGCCGAGGGCACGCGCGCCTTCGCCGAGAAGCGCCAGCCGGAGTTCAGCGGGCGCTGAGCTCGTCGTTCCAGGCCACCGGCCCGGCGACGAGCGTGTGGGAGCCCAGCGGGCGGCCGAGGACGTCGCGGGCCGCGCGTGCGGCGTCGAGCATCAGCGACAGGTCGATCCCGGTGTCGATGCCCATCTCGTGCAGCCTCGACACGAGGTCCTCGGTGGCGATGTTGCCGGTCGCCCCCGCGGGCACCGGGCAGCCGCCGAGCTCGCCGAACGACGACTCGAACGACGAGCAGCCGGCCTCCAGCGCGGCGAGCACGTTGGCCAGGCCCTGGCCGCGGGTGTTGTGGAAGTGGGCGGTCAGCTCGACGTCCTCGCCGAGCGCCGCGCGCGCCGCGCCGAAGAACGCGCGCACCTGCACCGGGTTCGCCATGCCCGTCGTGTCGCCGAAGCCGATCTCCGACGCGCCCGCCGCGATCAGCCGCCGCGCGATGCCGAACACGCGCTCCGGCGGGACGTGCCCCTCGTAGGGACACCCGAACGCCACGCTGATGACGCCCTCGGCCCGCAGCCCCTCCCCCACGGCGCGCCCGATCACGCGCTCGAGCCCCACGAGCGACTCCTCGACCGACCGGTTCACGTTGGCCTTGTTATGGGACTCGCTCGCGCTCAGGAAGCAGTTGATCTCGCGGAACCGGTCGCGGTGGGCCAGCGCGTTGTCGAAGCCGCGCTCGTTGGGGATCAGGACCGTCACGTCCACGTCGGACGGCACGTCCATCCGCGACAGCACCTCGGGGCCGTCGGCCAGCTGCGGGATCACGTCGGCGCGCACGAACGACGTCACCTCCAGCCGCCGCACGCCCGTCCGCGCCAGCAGGTCCACCAACCGCACCTTGTCGTCGGTCGCGATCACCTCGGGCTCGTTCTGGAACCCGTCGCGCGGCCCGACCTCGCGGATCCGGACGCGATCGGGGAAGGTCGGCGGCACGAGGTCGCTCACGGCGCGACCACCCGGCGCTCGTGGGTCCCGACCCCGATCGTGCGCTCGCCCTCGAGCACCTCGACGTCGAAGCGCAGCTTGCGCTCGTCGACGATCTCCTTCAACACCGCCCGCGAGACGCAGCGCGCACCGGCCGGCGCGCCCGCGACGTGCTTGACGCACACCTCGAAGCCGACCGTCGCCGTCCCGGGCGGGATGTGCAGCAGCGCCAGCGACGTCGCGGCGTGCTCCATCATCCCGATCATCCCCGGCGTCGAGAGCACGGGCGCGGCCAGCGCGCCCCGCACGTCGGTGAGCAGCATGCCCTCCGCGACGAACTCGTGCTCGTGGACCTCGATGCTCACCGGCCGCACGTTATCGTCCGCCGCTGCATGGACTTCGACTCCCGTTCCCCGGTGGTCGTCCTGGCCGGCGGCACCGGAGGCGCGAAGCTCGCCCGCGGGATGGCCGACGTCGCCGGCGACGACCTCGTCGTGATCGCCAACACCGGCGACGACGTCGAGCTGTACGGCGCCTACGTCGCGCCGGACCCCGACCTCGTCACGTTCTGGCTGGCCGACCGCATCGACGACCGCGGCTGGGGGCTGCGCGACGACACCTTCCACGTCATGGACGGGCTGCGCGAGCTCGGCGTCGACGTCTGGTTCAACCTCGGCGACCGCGACCTCGCCTACGGCGTCCGGCGCGCCGAGCTGCTCGCCCAAGGCGCCCGCCTCACCGAGGCCATCGCGGAGCTGACCAAGGCCCTCGGCATCGGCGCCACCGTCCTC
>JAOPZD010000574.1 GCA_025964295.1 Conexibacter sp. | reverse complement strand
CGTCGACGTGCATGTACTCCGAGCACGGGTTCGACGCGTTGATGCGGCCCGAGTTCGGCGACGTGTGCCAGCGGTTGATCGTCGTGTCGTACTGCATGCCCGGATCGGCGCAGCGCCAGGCGGCCTTGGCGATCTCGTTCATCAGCTTCCGCGCGCGGAAGCTCGGCGTCTTGACCTCCTGCGCGTCGGGGTTGCGCGGCGTCGTCTGCCACTCGGCGTCGTCGACGACGGCCTGCATGAAGTCGTCGGAGACGCGGACCGAGTTGTTCGCGTTCTGGTACTGGATCGAGGTGAAGCCGTCACCGTCGATCGACATGTCGAAGCCGGCCTTGGCCAGGGCCTCGGCCTTGTCCTCCTCCTTCGCCTTGCACTGCACGAACTCGAGGATGTCCGGGTGGTCGACGTCGAGGACGACCATCTTCGCCGCGCGACGGGTCTTGCCGCCCGACTTGATCGTCCCCGCCCAGGAGTCGGCCCCACGCATGAACGAGACAGGGCCGGAAGCGGTGCCGCCCTTGCTCAGCGGCTCCATCGAACCACGGATGTTGGACAGGTTGATGCCCGAGCCGGAACCGCCGCGGAAGATCTTGCCCTCGCGCGTGTTCCAGTCGAGGATCGACTCCATCGTGTCCTCGACGGAGAGGATGAAGCAGGCCGAGCACTGCGGCTGCTCCTCGAAGCCGACGTTGAACCACACCGGCGAGTTGAAGGCGGCCAGCTGGTGGAGCAGGATGAACGTGAGCTCGTCCTGGAAGGCGTCGCCGTCCTCGGCGGTGGCGAAGTAGCCGCGCTGGCGGCCCCAGTCGGCGATCGTGCCCGAGACGCGGCTGATCATCTGCTTGACGGAGCGCTCGCGCGCGGGCGAGTCCATCTGGCCGCGGAAGTACTTCTGCGTGACGATGTTGGTGGCGTTCTGCGACCAGGTGCTCGGGAACTCGACGTCATCCTGGCGGAAGGAGCCGACCGCAGCGGTCCGCGACTCCCATTCGACGGTGTCGAACGGATGAACGTCCACGGTCGTGAAGTAGCGCTCGATCGTCAGCGCTCGACCTGCCTGGACGTCCGTCGCGAAAACGGTCTGTGGTGCTGTCTCCATGCGCTCTTCTTCCTCCTGGCCGCGGGCCGGCGGCGTCCTCGAAATCCAATAAGTGGGGCCGATGAGGGTCCCGCTCCCGTCGGACGGAAAAACGAGATCCGCACTGAGCAGGGGAAACGCCACGAACCAGCAGCCGACGAGCCGTCGCCGTACCTCCATTGTACGTGGCTGTGGCACCGAACTTGCGGGTTCTGCGGGCCCCAAATAGCGTGGTCCGATGCTCGACGTCGGTGATGTGCGGCGGTTCGTGCGCGACCTGCCCGAGGCCGTCGAGAAGGACCACCACGGACGGCCCTCTTTTCGCGTCGGCGACAAGATCTTCGCCACGCTGTGGACGCCCACAGCGCTGAACGTGATGGCGGGTGAGGACGTGATCTTCACCGCGGTCGAGCGTTGGCCGGCCTGCTCGGAGGTCTACTGGGGCAAGCGGCTCTCGGCCGTCCAGGTGGACCTGACGGCGGCCGACCCGGGGCCGGTGGAGGAGCTGCTGTTCGCCGCGTGGAGCCGGAAGGCACCACGCCGGCTGCTGGTGGACGGAAGCGGCTAGCGCCCGAGGCGCAGCCAGTCGCGGAACTCGGCCCACGCGGCGCTGGTGCGCCAGCCCGCTTCCCCGGTCGCGTGGCGGGAGCGCAGCCACCAGCTCGGCTCCCACGCCCACCACTTCGCGGCCCCCCAGAGGGCTGCCGCGACCAGCAGCAGCGCGCCGACGAGCGCGAGCAGGATCAGCGGCCGCGAGGTGTCGTTCTTCGCGGCGGCAGAGGTGGGCGAGGAAGCCCCGCCCGGCACCGCGGAGGTCGCGGGCGCGGCCGAGCTCGCCGCGGGCGGGATGGTCGTCGCCGGCGCCGCGGACGTCGCAGGAGCGGCGGGCAGTGCGGACGAGCCGGGCGGCACGCTCGTCGAGGCCCCGGTTGCGGCGCTCCCCGGAGCGGTCGTCGACGCGGGGTCCTGGGCGCCTGCGGGCACCGCCGCCGCCATCGCGGTGGCGGCGCAGACCAGCAGGACCGTGATCGAGCGGCGGCGCATCCCGCGAGAAGACTAGTGCAGGAGGTTGGTGAAGCCGCCGGCGAAGAGCGCCACCCCGGCGGCGATGGCGACGACGAAGAGCGCCATGACGACGAGCCGCTCGCGGCGCACCTCGGGGGCCACCAAGGTCCGGTCATCGGGGTCGTGGAGGACGGGTGGGGCGGCGTCGGCCGGCCGTGCCTCGTGCAGCGGGGGCATGGTGGAGGGGCCCTCGGCGGCCTGGGCGCGTGCCTGGTCGAGCTCGGCCAGCAGCGCCGCCTCGCGCTGCTGCGCGACCGCGCGCAGGTCGGTGACCTGGGTCTGCAGGTCCGCCTCGCGGGTGAGGGACGTCTCACGCGCCGCGGCGAGCTCGCGCTGCAGCTGCGCCACGTGCTCGTCGAGCTCGGCGACGCGGGCCGCGGCCGAGGCGCTCGCAGCACCGATCTCGCCGGACTCGGCGCGCAACGCCTGCAGCTCGCTCTCGGCGTCGCGCACCTCGGCGTGCGCGTCCTCGAGCCGGGCCAGCAGGGCCTGGCGCTCCTCGCCGGCATCGGCGGTCCGCTGCTCGGCGGCCTCCGCGCGGTCGCGCTCGTCCTGCACCTGGTCCCGCACCTCGGCAACGGCCTGCTCGAGCTGCGCGGCGCGGGGCTCGGCGTCGGCGAGCCTCGTGGCGAGGCCGTCCCGTTCGGCGGCGAGGTCGGCGAGCCGCAACCGAAGCTCCCGCGCCTGCTCGGCCGCGATCCGCTCACCCTCCGCCCGCTCGGTCCGTTGCGCTTCGACATCAGCCACCGCAGCCCGCGCCGCAGCCAGCTGGTCGCGCAGCGTCCCGACCTCCGCAGACGACGCCGCCTCGGCGTCCTCCAGCCGCGCTCGCAGCGCGTCGGCCTCCGCGGCCGCCGCCGCATCCGCCTCCGCCATCTCGGCCCGCAGCGCGTCGACCGCGGCCTTCGCGGCCGCCTGCACCTGCGCGAGCTGCTCCCGGAGGGCTGCGCCGTCGCCGGCCTCCCGGCCGGCACGCTGCTCGGCGTCGGCAAGCAAGGCGCGGAGGCCGTCGGCGTCGGCCTTCAGCGCCTGCTCGGAGCCCTGCGCCGTGACCTCCGCCGCGCCGAGCGCCGCGCCGAGCCGCTCCGCCTCGGCCTCGATCTCGCCGAGGCGCGCCCGCAGCCGCTCGGTCTCGGTGGTAGCCCCGTCGCGCGCGTCCTCCGCCGACCGTACCTGCGCTGCAAGCTCATCGACACGGGCCGCGCGCGCCTCCGCCTCGGCGAGTCGCTCCTCGAGCGCTGCCGCTGCGTCGTCCGCGCGGGCCTCGGCCTCGCGCCGCGACGCCTGCTCGGCCTCGATCGCCGTGCGCGTCTCGCGCAGCTCCGCCGACAGCATCGCGCTGCGCTGGGCGGCCTCGTCGGCGCTCTCGCGGCGCGCCTGCTCGGCCTCGGCCTCCGCGGCACGCCGCGCCGCGCGCTCCTCGCGCAGGCGGGTCGTGAGGTCGTCGGCCCGCGCCGCCGCCGCGGTCGCGCGCTGGGCCACCCTCTCGGTCTCGGCGAGCTTCTGCTCGAGCGCGGCGATCCGCTGCTCGGCCTGTTCGGCCCGGCGCTCGGCCGCGCCCGCCGTCAGCGTCGCGTCCTGACGCTCGCGGTCGAGCTCCTCCGCGCGCTCGCCGAGCTCGGCCAGCTCGGCGGCACGCGCCTCGGCGGCCTGCCGCGCCTCCTGCTCCGCCGCCAGCCGCGCCTCGGCCGCCCGAGCCGCCCGCGACGCTCGCTCGGCCTGCTCCTGCGCAGCGGCGATCTCGCCTTCGTGCTCCTCGAGCGCCCGCCGCGCCTCCTGGGCGACCTCGACGGCCCGCCGTGCCTGCTCGGCCGCCCGCGTCGCACGCTCCTCCTGCTCGCGGGCGCGCTCCTCCTCGGCGTCGGCGCGCTCGGTGGCGCGCATCCGCTCGTCCGTCAGGGCGTCGACGGCACCGGCGCGCGCGGCCTCGGCGCGTGCGGCCACGTCCGCCGCTCGCGACGCCTCCGTCGCGGCCTGCCGGGCGATCGAGGTGGCCTCGGC
>JAOPZD010000460.1 GCA_025964295.1 Conexibacter sp. | reverse complement strand
ATCGCGGCGCGGGCGCGGCGGCACGTCATCGCCGACAAGCCGCGCTTCGAGCCCTCGCCCGCCGCGCGCGAGTCGCTGGCCAGGCGCTTCCTCACCGCCGCCCAGGAGGGCGACATGGAGGGGTTGGTCGCGATGCTCGCCGACGACGCGGTCTTCACCGGCGACGGCGGCGGCAAGGCGACGGCGTTCCCGGAGCCGCTGGTCGGGGCGCAGAAGATCGCCCACGCCGTCCGCGCCCTCTTCCGCCAGGCCGCGCGCGGCGGCATCGCGGTCGACCTCACCGAGGTCAACGGCCACCCGGGCTGGATCGCCCGCGACCCCGGCGGCGCGGTCATCGTCGTGATGGCGCTGGAGATCGTCGACGACCACGTCGCCGGCATCGCCTCGGTCGTCAACCCCGACAAGCTCGGCCACCTCGGGCCGGTGTCGGACTGGGCGCGGCGCGAGCCCTCCTAGGCGGTGACGTAGATCGGGTTGGGCAGCAGGAGCGTCTTGCGCGCGGCGCCGCCCGCGAGGTCGGACTTCTGGTCGCCGACGTTGAGGACGATCGTGCGGCCGGACTTGACGATGGCCTTGCGGGCGCCCGACTTGTAGGGGACGAGCGAGTCGGTCGTGTAGGTCGCGGGCTTGCAGGTGATCGTGAACGGGGCCTTGATGCCTTGGGCGATGAGGTTCTTCCTGCGGGCGGGGCAGACCGCGGTGGGCGCGCCGGTGATGAACGCCAGCGCGACCTGGCGCGCGCGGGCGTGCTTGATGAAGGCCCTGGCGCCGGGGGAGGCCACCGACCGGCCGGCGATCACGCAGGTCGCCAGGCCGGAGAGATCGAAGTCGGCGGCGTCCAGGCAGGCCCAGTTCGACAGCGTCGTCTCGTCGATGTCGAGCACGACCGTCGGCTTCTTGGGGTGCTTGGAAAGCTGGACGTCGAGCAGCGTGGTGGCCTTGGCGAAGCCGGCGGCGATCGCCTTGTCGTAGGCGGCCTTGCCGGCGCGCAGCTGGGCCGGCGTGGTGGCGGTGCGGACGGTCGCGGCGCTCGCCGTGGCGGCGAAGGCGACGATCAGCAGGGCGGCGAGGACGAGGGGGAGGGAGCGGGCGCGGGACATGGCGCCCGGCAGGCTACTCGTAGACCACCACGTCGGGTCGCGGCGTCAGCGCCATCACCGACCGGGGCGACATCGTCTTGACGTCCTCCTTGTAGAAGAGCTTGAAGCCGCGGCGCATCCGCGGCGTCGTGTGGACGAAGCTCTTGTACTTGGCGACCTTGACGCTGGTCGAGCCGAAGCCGTCGACGTTGACGACGGTCTGCACGCCGCGCACGGGGCGCAGGCGGTCGGCGCGGGCGATCATGTTGTCCGTGAAGCGATGGACGATCAGCAGCTTCTCGGGCAGGTCGCGCTCGCGGACGATCCGGGCGAGGTAGCCGGCGGCCGCGTTGACGACGTCGGCGTCGGTCGACCCGATGACCTTGCCCGGCAGCTGGTCGGGCCCGACGTGCCACTCGGGGTCCAGCGCGAGGCCGACGTCGGGCTCGCGCAGGAAGCGCGCGAGCCGCTCGATCTCGGGGCCGAACTGGCCGCGGCCGGGCTGGATGTCGAGCACGAGCAGCGCGTGGATCCTGCGCGCGGCCTTGAGGTAGCTGCGGATCCTGGCGAACGAGATGTGGTCGCGGTAGAGGCCGGTCTCGCCGGGGGCGGCGGTCGCGACGGTGGAGATCAGCTCCATCGCCGGCAGCACCGGGCGGGCCTTCAGGTTGTAGGGCTTGGCCTGCTCGAGCAGGCGCCTGCCGGCCTGGGCGGGCGTGCCGATCCCCAGCGCGCCGAGCTCGGCGTCACGCGGGTTGCCGTAGAACGCGACCACCCGGCGGTCGGGGAACAGACGGCGCCCGCCGCCCGGCAGCTGCGCGGGCTCGGGCTTGGCCGCGGCGCCGTCGCCGGTCGCGCCCGACGCGCTGCCCGTGGCGCCGCCGTCGCCTCCGCCGGCCCCGGCGACGGTCCCGCCGAGGGCGGCCAGCAGCGCCACCACGCCCAGCGCGGTGAGCCTCCGCTTCCGGACGACGTCGCGGTCCACGTGCGACATCATGCCCCGTCGCGGGCCATGTCCTAACGTGCGGGCCATGACGGACCTGGGGGACATCGGCGTCGTCGGCGCCGGATTCATGGGCTCGGGCATCGCCGAGTCGGCGGCGCGCGCGGGTGGCCGCGTGCGGGTCTACGAGCCCGAGCCGGCGGCGCTGGAGCGGTCGCGCGCGCGGATCGCCACGTCGGTGCAGCGCGCCGTCGCCAGGGCCAAGCTGGACGAGGCGGCGGGCCAGGCGCTCGTCGAGCGCGTGTCGTTCCACACCGAACTGGCCGAGCTGGCCGGCTCGGAGGTCGTCATCGAGGCCGTCTTCGAGGACCCCGAGGTCAAGGGCCCCATCTTCCAGCAGCTCGACGAGCTGCTCGGCGCCGAGGCGGTCGTCGCGTCCAACACCTCGTCGATCCCGATCGCGCAGCTCGCGTCCTGGACGCAGCGGCCCGAGCGCGTCGTCGGCCTGCACTTCTTCTCACCGGTGCCGGTGATGGACCTCGTCGAGATCGTCGTCGCGCTGGACACCTCCGAGGCGACGGTGACCAAGGCGGAGGCCTTCGTCGCGGCGATCGGCAAGACGCCGATCCGCACGAAGGACCGCTCCGGGTTCATCGTCAACATGCTGCTCGTCCCGTACCTGATGGCGGCGGTGCGCATGTACGAGGACGGGTTCGCCTCGCGCGAGGACATCGACCAGGGGATGAAGCTCGGCGCCGGCCACACGATGGGCCCGCTGACGCTCTGCGACTTCATCGGCCTCGACGTCCTCTACGCGGTCTGCGACTCGCTGTATGAGGAGTTCAAGCGCCCGGAGTACGCGCCGCCGCCGTTGTTGAAGCGCATGGTCGTCTCGGGTCACCACGGCCGCAAGACCGGCCGCGGCTTCTACGAGTACGCCGCCGGCTAGGCGATCGGCTCCGCGCGCGCCAGCTCCGCCGCGCGCGCCGCGCCCTCGGTCCACGGCGCGCCGTGCCCCGGCAGGACGGTGTGCGCGTGGGTCTGCGCGATCGCGGCCAGCGACGCGCGGGCCAGCGCGGCGTCGCCGGTGGCCGCGCGGGCGACGAGCCGCGGCCCGGTCGCGC
>JAOPZD010000510.1 GCA_025964295.1 Conexibacter sp. | reverse complement strand
CCGATCCCTGGACGAGCTGGCGCCGGGCGCCCGTGTCGGGACAGCGTCGCTGCGCCGCCGCGCGCAGCTGCTGGCCGTCCGCCCGGACCTGGTCGTCGTCCCCCTGCGCGGCAACGTCGACACGCGGCTGCGCAAGCTGCGCGAGGGCGAGTGCGACGCGCTGATCCTCGCCGCGGCGGGGCTGCGGCGCCTGGACCGCGCCGGCGAGATCGGCGCGCTGCTGGACCCGGAGGTCTTCGTCCCCGCGCCCGGGCAGGGCACGCTCGCGGTCGAGGGGCGCGCGATCCCGGAGGTGCTCCTCGACGCCGCGGCCGACGCCGCGCTGCGCGCCGAGCGCTTCGTCGTCGAGGCGCTGGACGCGACGTGCGACACGCCGGTCGGCGTCCACCACGACGGCGCGGCGCTGCACGCGTTCGTCGGGCTGCCGGACGGCAGCGCGTGGCTGCGCGACAGCGTGACGACCAGCGGCGGCGCGGGCGACGACGCGGCGCGCCTGATCGTCGAGCGCCTGGAGTCCATGGGCGCGCGCGATCTCCTGCAGCGCTCGGCGCAGATGGCGGGCACGGCGTGAGCGCCATCGGCCGCGTGATCCTCGTCGGCGCCGGCCCGGGCGACCCGGGCCTGATGACGGTGCGCTCGCTGGAGGCGATCGCCCTGGCCGACGTCATCCTGTACGACAAGCTGATCCCGCCGACCGCGCTGGACGGCGCGCGCGACGGCGCGCTGCTGCTCGACGTCGGCAAGGTCGGGGGCGGAGAGCAAGTACCCCAAGAAGAGACGCAGCGCCTGCTGCTGACCCACGCCCAGCAGGGCAAGGTCGTCGTGCGGCTCAAGGGCGGCGACCCGTTCGTCTTCGGCCGCGGCGGCGAGGAGGCGCAGCTCTGCCGCGAGCACGGCATCCCGTTCGAGGTCGTCCCGGGCGTCACCGCCGGGATCGCCGGCCCGGCCTACGCCGGCATCCCGGTCACCCAGCGCGGGCTGGCCGCGGCGGTCGCGTTCGTCACCGGCCACGAGGACCCCGACAAGGCGGAGACGCAGATCGACTGGCCGGCGCTGGCCGCGTTCCCGGGCACGTTGGTGTTCTACATGGGCGTGCGCGCGCTGCCGCGGATCGCCGAGCAGCTCGTCGCCGGCGGGCGCTCGCCCGACGAGCCGGTGGCGATCGTCGAGCGCGGCACGCTGCCCGACCAGCGCTCGGTCTCCGGGACGCTGGGCACGATCGCCGAGCTGGCCGACGCCGCGGCGGTCAAGCCGCCGTCGGTGACGATCGTCGGGCCGGTCGCCGCGCTGGGCGAGGAGCTGGCGTGGCTGGGCCGCGGGCCGCTCGGCGGCGTGTCGATCACCGTCACGCGCCCGCGCGCGCAGGCGTCCGGGCTGGCCTCGGCGCTGCGCGACCTCGGCGCGCGCGTCGTCGAGGCGGCCGTGATCGTCCCCCAGGCGCTGGCCTTCGCGGTGCCCGACCTCGGCGACGTCGACCTGCTCGTGCTCTCCTCGCCCAATGGCGTGGCGCGCTTCTTCGACGAGCTGCGCGCGACGCACCGCGACGCGCGGGCGCTGGCCGGGATCGCGATCGCGGTGATCGGGCCGGGCACCGCCGACGCCGTGCGCGCGCAGGGCCTCGAGCCCGACTTCGTCCCCTCGCGGGCGGTCGGGGAGTCGCTGGCCGAGCTGGTCCGCGGCCTCGACGTCCAGCACGCGATCGTCGTGCGGGCGCGCGGCGGGCGCGACGTCGTGCGCGAGGCGCTGATCGACCGCGGGACCGAGGTCACGCTCGTCGAGCCCTACGTGACGGTCGCCGAGACGCTGGACCCGCGCACGCGCGCACGCGCCCTGGAGGCGGACTGGGCGACGTTCACCTCGGCCTCGTCGGTGCGGTTCTTCTGCGCCGCGGCGGGCGGCGCCGCGGTCGTCCGCGAGAGCGGCCTCAAGCTCGCGTCGATCGGCCCGATCACCAGCGAGGCCCTGCGGGAGCAGGGCCTGGAGCCCGACGTGGAGGCCGCCGAGCACACGCCCGGCGGCCTCGTGGACGCGCTCGTCGCGGCGGCGGCGACCACTCCGGCAGGGTGAGCCTCGAGGTCTGACCGCGGCCTGTCAGCTCGCGGCCGGCGGGTCTCCCTCGTCCGGGATGCCGGGCATGGCCGCCGGTCCCGGCTTGGTGCGCTCGCCGTCCGGATCGGCCTCGGGCACGCCCAGCGGCTGCTCCTCGGGCTCGTCGTCGGGCAGGCCCGTGGGGGCGTCGTCGTCGCGCGTCTCGTCCAGCATGGTCGTTGCGCTACCCGCCGTCGCGACGGGCTAGCCTCACTGCCGCATGGCGCGCCCGATCACGTTCCTGTCCGACTACGGCCTCGAGGACGACTTCGTCGGCGTGTGCCACGCGGTGATGCTGCGCATCGCGCCGGATGCGCGGATCGTCGACCTCACGCACGGGCTGGACCGCCACGACATCCGGACGGCCGCCCTGGTGCTGCGGCGGGCGCTCCCGTTCAGCGCGCCGGGCGTGCACCTCGCGGTGGTCGACCCAGGCGTCGGGGCAGAGCGACGCGCGATCGCCCTGCGCACGACCGAGGAGGACCGGATCCTCGTCGGGCCCGACAACGGGCTGCTGTCGCTGGCGGCGCAGCGGTTCGGCGGGATCGCCGAGGTGGTCGACGTCGCGCGTTCGGCGCATCGCCTGGAGCCGGTGAGCGCGACGTTCCACGGGCGCGACATCTTCGCGCCGGTCGCGGCGCACCTGGCGGCCGGCGCGCCGCTGGGCGACGCGGGCGATCCGATCGACGCCGACGAGATCATCCGGCTCGACATGCCGCTGGCCTTCCTGGAGGGCGGCGAGCTGTTCGCGCACGCCGTGGGGTTCGACCGGTTCGGCAACGTCATGCTGGACGTCGAGCACGCGGAGCTGACCGAGTCGGGGTTCAAGCTCGGGCACGGCGTCGACGTGAACGGGCGCGCGGGCGTGTACGCGACGACGTTCGCCGACGTGGCCGCGGGCGAGCTGATCCTCTACGAGGACGCCTACCGGACGCTGGCGCTGGCGGTCAACCGCGGATCGGCGCGCGAGCTGCTGGGCATCGAGCGCGACGGCGAGCTGCGGATCCGGGCGCGGTGACGGCGCTCGGCACGCCGCGGCTGCACCTGCGGTCGGTGGGGTCGACGAGCGACCGCGCGCGCGAGCTGGCGCTGGCGGGCGCGCCGCACGGGGCGCTGGTGACGGCCTCCGCCCAGACCGCGGGGCGCGGCCGCCAGGGGCGGGTGTGGACGACGCCGCCGGGGACGGCGGTGACCATGTCGGTGGTGCTGCGCGACGCGCCCCCGCTGCTGCCCCTGGCCGCCGCGGTGGCGGTGGCGCAGACGTGCGGGGAGGACGCGCGGATCAAGTGGCCCAACGACGTGCTGGTCGGCGGGCTGAAGGTCGCGGGGATCCTCGCCGAGGGGCGCCCGCACGAGGGCTGGGCGGTGCTGGGGATCGGGGTCAACGTGGCGGTCGACGTCGCGGCGCTGCCGCGGGAGCTGCGCGGCAAGGCGGGGTCCTTGGGTCGGTCGCCGGCCGACGTCGAGCCGTTCTTGTCGTCCTTGCTCGAGGCGCTGTCGCGCGCGCTCGCGCTCGACACCGGGGCGCTGCTCGACTCGTGGCGTGCGCGCGACGCGCTGCGCGGGCACGACGTCTCCTGGTCCGGCGGCGCGGGCGTGGCGGCGGGCATCGACGGCGAAGGGCGCCTGATCGTCGCGCTGCCCGACGGCGGGCGCACCGCGCTCAACGCGGGCGAGGTCCACCTCGGCCGCCTGCCGGGCGCCGGCTGAGCGCGTCGCCTCCGGCGGCCGCTGCCGCTAGAGCGCGTCGAACGCGCGCTGGGCGAGCGGCTGCTCGAGGTTGCGCACGGCGACGCGGGTGCCGCGGGCGACGGTCACCGAGAGCGACCCGAGCCCGGCGCGGCGCTGGAGGAGGTTGCGCGACAGCGCATGGGCCTGCAGCCGCCGGCGCCGCGCCACGAGCGTCACCGACGAGCCGCGGCGCCAGGCCCGCAGCAGGACGCGGCCGTTGTCCTCGTCGATCGCGAAGCCGGCCAAGGTGTAGGCGTCGATCCCGGCCGCGACGGCGAGCGCGAGGAGCACCGGCGCGGCCGGCCACGCGCCGGGCAGCACGGCGACGAGCGCCGCCGCGAGGACCGCGCCC
>JAOPZD010000465.1 GCA_025964295.1 Conexibacter sp. | reverse complement strand
GCCGTCTTCGAGGACGCGCTCGCCGGCGTGGAGGCGGGCCGCGCCGGCGGCTTCGGCTGCGTCGTCGGCGTCGACCGCGTCGGGCAGGCCGACGCGCTGCGCGAGCACGGCGCCGACATCGTCGTCTCCGACCTCGCGGAGCTGCCGGCGTGATCGACCACCCCAACTACTCCACCGACCCCTGGGCCATCCGCGAGACGCGCCTGTCGCTGGCGGCGCTCGCGCAGTCCGAGTCGGTCTTCGCGCTCTCCAACGGCCACATCGGGATGCGCGGCAACCTCGACGAGGGCGAGCCCTACGGCCTGCCCGGCACCTACCTCAACGGCCTGCACGAGACGCGCCCGCTGCCCTACGCCGAGAACGCCTACGGCAACCCGGAGGCGGGGGAGACGGTGGTCAACGTCACCGACGGCAAGCTCATGCGGCTGCACGTCGACGACGAGCTCTTCGACGTCCGCTACGGCACGCTGCTCCAGCACGAGCGCGTCCTGGACTTCCGCGCCGGCGTCCTGCGCCGCCGCGTGCACTGGCGCTCGCCGGCCGGCGCCGAGGTCCGGATCACCTCGACGCGCCTGGTCTCGCTGACCCAGCGCGGGGCCGCCGCGATCCTCTACGAGGTCGAGGCGCTCGGCGACGGCGCGCGCCTGGTCGTCCAGTCCGAGCTGGTGGCCAACGAGAACGGCCAGCCCCACGGCGACGAGGACGACGACCCGCGCGCGGCCGCCGCGCTCCAGGCGCCGCTGGTCGCCGAGGAGGCCTACCACGACGACCTGCGCGTCTCGCTCGCCCACCGCCTGCAGCGCAGCGGCATCCGCCTCTGCGCGACGATGGACCACATCGTCGACGGCCCCGAGGGGACCGAGACCACGGCCGAGGCCGACCGCGACGCGGGCCGCGTCATCGTCGCCGCCGACGTGCCCGCCGGCGCCAAGCTGCGCGTCCTGAAGTTCATGGCCTACGCCTGGTCGAGCAGCCGCGCGCTGCCGTCGCTGCGCGCGCAGGCGCGCGGGAGCCTCGCCGAGGCGCGCCACACCGGCTGGGACGGCCTCTGCGCCGAGCAGCGCGCCTACCTCGACGCGTTCTGGGAGGGCGCCGACGTCGAGGTCGACGGCGACCCCGAGCTCCAGCAGGCCGTGCGCTTCGGCCTCTTCCACGTGCTGCAGGCCGGCGCGCGCGCCGAGCGCCGCGCGATCCCCGCCAAGGGCCTGACCGGCTCGGGCTACGACGGCCACGCGTTCTGGGACACCGAGTCCTTCGTCCTGCCCGTGCTGACCTACACCGCTCCGGACGCGGCGGGCGACGCGCTGCGCTGGCGCCACGCCACGCTCGGGCTGGCCCGCGAGCGCGCCTCCCAGCTCGGGCTCGCCGGCGCGGCCTTCCCGTGGCGGACGATCGCCGGCCGCGAGTGCTCGGGCTACTGGCCGGCGGGGACCGCGGCCATGCACATCGCCGCAGACATCGCCGGCGCCGTGCTGCGCTACCAGCACGCCGTCGAGGACCCGGACTTCGCGCGCGAGATCGGGCTGCCGCTGCTGGTCGAGACCGCGCGGCTGTGGGCGTCGCTGGGCCACCACGACCGCAAGGGGCGCTTCCGGCTGCCGGGCGTGACGGGGCCCGACGAGTACAGCGCGCTGAGCGACGACAACACCTACACCAACCTGATGGCGCGCCGGAACCTGCTCGGCGCCGCCGACGCCGCCGACCGCCACGCCGAGGAGGCCGCGGCGCTCGGGGTCGGGCACGAGGAGGTCGGCGTGTGGCGCGCGGCCGCCGAGACGATGCACGTGCCCTACGACGGGATCCTCGATGTCCACATGCAGGCCGAGGGCTTCACCCACCACGCCAAGTGGGACTTCGAGCGCACGCCGCCCGACCGCTACCCGCTGCTGCTGCACTACCCCTACTTCGACCTGTACCGCAAGCAGGTCGTCAAGCAGGCCGACCTGGTGCTCGCGCTCTACACCTGCGGCGATCGCTTCACCGACGAGCAGAAGCAGCGCGCGTTTGACTACTACGAGCGGCTGACCGTCCGCGACTCGTCGCTGTCGGCCTGCACCCAGGCGATCGTCGCCGCGGAGACCGGCCACCTCGACCTGGCCTACGACTACCTCGGCGAGGCCGCGTTCATGGACCTCCACGACCTCGAGCACAACACGCGCGACGGCCTGCACATCGCCTCGCTGGCCGGCAGCTGGCTCGCGCTCGTGGCGGGCTTCGGCGGCTTCCGCGACTACGACGGCGCGCTGACGTTCGCGCCGCGGCTGCCGCCGGGCGTCAGCCGTCTGGCCTTCCGGATCGGCGTCGCCGAGGGCCGGCTGCTGGTCGAGGTCGACGGCGACGGCGTCACCTACACCCTGCAGACCGGCCGGCGGCTGGCGGTCGGGCACTTCGGCGACCAGCTGGAGCTCGAGGCCGGCAAGCCGGTGCGCGGGGCGATCCCGCCATCGCCGCCGCGGGAGCGCCCGACCCAGCCGCTCGGGCGCGAGCCGCGCCGCCGCGCCCTGCGCGAGCCGGGGTAGCATCGCGCCATGGCCTGGGACTTCTCGACCGATCCCGAGTACGCGGCGAAGCTCGACTGGGCGCGGGCGTTCGTGCGGGAGGAGATCTGGCCGCTGGAGACGCTCGCCGGCGACCTCTCCCAGGACGCGCTGGACCGCGCCTACGCGCCGCTGCAGCAGGAGGTGCGCCGCCAGGGGCTGTGGGCCGCGCACCTGGATCCCGACCTCGGCGGCCAGGGCTACGGGCAGGTCAAGTTGGGGTTGTTGCACGAGGTGCTGGGCACCAGCGCGTACGCGCCCAACGCGTTCGGCTGCCAGGCCCCGGACTCCGGCAACAGCGAGATCCTCGCGCTGGCCGGGACGCCGGAGCAGAAGGAGCGCTACCTCGAGCCGCTGCTGGCCGGCGATCTGAAGTCGGCGTTCTCGATGACCGAGCCCGACACGGCGGGCAGCGACCCCACCACCTTGAAGACCCGTGCGGTCCGCGACGGCGACGACTACGTCCTGACCGGGCGCAAGTGGTTCTCCTCCAACGCGTCGATCGCCGACTTCCTGATCGTCATGGCGGTCACCGACCCCGACGCGCGGCCCCACCAGCGGGCGACGATGTTCCTCGTCGACGCCGACGCGGCGGGCGTGGACATCCTGCGCGACGTGCCGACGATGGAGCACCCGTGGGAGGCGTTCGGCAAGCTCGGCGGCCACGCCGAGGTCGTCTACGACGACGTCCGGATCCCGGCCGCCCAGCGCCTCGGCGGCGAGGGCGAGGGCTTCCTGATCGCCCAGCAGCGGCTGTACCCGGGGCGCATCCACCACTGCATGCGCTGGCTCGGCGTCGCCCAGCGCGCGTTCGACATGCTCTGCGAGCGGGCGACCTACCGGGTGGCGCACGGCAAGACGCTCGGCGAGCACCAGACGGTCCAGAACTGGATCGCCGACTCGGCCGCGCAGATGCAGGCGGCCAGGTTGATGACCTTGCATGCCGCGTGGGTGATGGACACCGAGGGCGTGGGCGCGGCGCGCACGCCGATCAGCCTGATCAAGTTCTACGGCGCGGGCGTCCTGCACGACGTCGTCGACCGCGCCCTGCAGGCCCACGGGTCGCTGGGCTACTCGACCGACCTGCCGCTGGAGGCGATGTACCGCTACGCGCGGGCGGCGCGGATCTACGACGGGCCCGACGAGGTCCACCGCCAGTCCGTCGCGCGGCAGATCCTGCGCGGCTACGCGCCGCCGCCCGACGAGGTGCCCACCGAGCACGTCCCGACGCGGCGGGCGGCGGCGCGCGAGCGCTTCGCCGAGCTGCTGGACGCGGTCACCGCCGACGGCTAGCTCGTCGTCGCGCCGGAGGCCGAGCCGGCGGTGGGCGGCGTTCCGGAGGGCGGCGCGCCGCCGGACGGCAGGACGCTCTGCAGCGCGGCCTGGACCTTGCTCGTCGACAGGTTCAGCGACTTGGCGATCGTCGCGGCGCGGTCGCCCGGGCCGGCGCCGGAGCCGGGCGTGCCCGTCGGCCGCGCGGTGTCCATCGCCTTCTGCAGCGCGGTGGTGGTCACGCCGAGCTTGGTCGCCAGCGTCTGGAGGTCGGCCGTCGAGAGGCCGCCCCGACCACCGGCGGGCCGGCCGCTCTGTCCGGCGGCCTGCTGCTGGGCGGCGTTGGTGGTGGTGCTCGCGGTGCCCGAGCTGCTGCTCGCGCTGCCGCAGCCGGCGACGGCGCCGCCGAACAGCGCTGTGGTGCCAACGATGACGACGACCTTGCGGATGCGGGGCTTCATGGTGGTGTCGGTTCTCCTGCGGGGATGGACGGGGTCTGCCAAGACCATCGGCCCGCGCGCTGGGTGCGCGCTGGGACATCGCTGAGCCGGTCCTGGGCATCGCGCTGACCGCGCGTGTTTGGCCTGGCGCCCTGGCGGTAGGGGACCCGGCGATGCCGGACCGAGATCCCGACGAGCAGCCCCGCGACGGCCAGGCCGACGCGGTCTCCACGCTGGTCGACGAGCAGGTGCGCGCCGCGCGCTCCGAGGTCTTCCGCGCCTATGAGCAGGCGCGCGAGAAGGCCCGCGCGCTGGGCGCCGACGAGCGGCCCGCCCCGCGCGCCGACGATCGCCCGCCGCGCCGCCGGGCTTCCTGACCGACCGTCCGGCCCGTAAGCTGCTCGTTCGAACGAACGAGCGCCCCACACGCCGATCGACCGAAGGATCGCGTTGACCATGAGCACCTTGCCCGCACCGCCGGAGGCCGACGACCTCGCCTTCGCCGGGTTGCGCCGCCAGGCCCAGCTGATCGCCACCGGCGAGGCCTCGTCCGCCGAGCTGGTCGACGCCGCGCTGGCGCGCATCGAGGCCGCCCAGCCCGACCTCAACGCCTTTCGTGTCATCAGCGCC
>JAOPZD010000447.1 GCA_025964295.1 Conexibacter sp. | reverse complement strand
CGCGGGTCCCGCCGGGCACCGGCACGCGGGCGACGACGGCGCCGGACTGGACGTCGAGCAGCGTCGCGGTGGCCTGGCCGGTGGCGACGAGCATCACGCGCGCCTGGGCGGCGGGCGCGACGGCGAGGACGGCGGTCAGCACCAGCAGGGCGGCCGTGATCGTGGAACGCATCTGTCCCATAACTGCGCCGGGGCGCCAAGGTTCCGGTGCGCCGCGGACGCCGGCCTACCGTTGAGCGCATGCCCAAGCTGCACGTGATCCTGGCCAGCACGCGACCGGGCCGCGCGGGCGAGCCGATCGCCGAGTGGTTCCTGGAGCGCGCACGCGCGCACGGGGCGTTCGACGTCGAGCTCGTCGACCTCGCCGAGGTCGCGCTGCCGTTCCTCGACGAGCCCAGCCACCCGCGGCTGCGCCGCTACGAGCACGATCACACCAAGGCGTGGAGCGCGCGGGTCGACGCCGCCGACGCGTTCGTCTTCGTCACCCCGGAGTACAACTACGGCTATCCGGCGACGCTGAAGAACGCGATCGACTTCCTGCACTTCGAGTGGCAGCACAAGCCGGTCGCCTTCGTCAGCTACGGCGGCGTCGCGGCGGGGACGCGGTCGGTGCAGCAGCTCAAGCAGGTCGTCACGACGCTGAAGATGCTCCCGCTGTTCGAGGCGGTGAGCATCCCGTTCCACACGCAGTTCCTCGACGACGAGGGCCGCCTGGAGGCCAACGAGGTGATGGAGAACGCGGCGGAGGCGATGCTCTCCGAGCTGGTGCTCACCGAGGAGACCCTGCGGCCGCGGCGCGCGGCGATCCGCGCGGCCGAGGCGGCGTAGGCCCAGGGCTACTCGTACACGGCGTCGAGCGCGTCCCACGCGTCGGCGTCGTGGCCCGGGATCACCGGCGCGCCGGGGTGCGCGGCGACCCAGTCGCGCACGCGCTGCAGGGACTTCTTGTAGGCCTTGTCGTCTGACGTCAGCAGCGGGAGCAGGTTGTCGTCGATGGTCCGCCGGGCGTAGGCGGCGTCGCCCGTGAGCAGCAGCTCGCCGCCGCCGGCCAGGCGCAGGAGGACCGAGCGGTGCCCGGGCGTGTGGCCCGGGGTGGAGAGCAGCCGGATCGTGCCGTCGCCGAGCAGGTCGATCTCGTCGGCGTCGCCGGGCAGCGTCTCCCAGCGCTGGCCGGGCGTCGCGAACAGGTGCGGCAGGAAGCCCTCCAGCCGGTTGCCCTTGCTCGCGGCCGCCCACTCGCGCTCGTCGACGACGACCCTCGCGTGCGGGAACTGCGCCAGCCCGCTGGCGTGGTCGTAGTGCAGGTGCGTCATGACGATCAGCGAGACGTCCGCGGGGTCGATGTCGCGCACGCGCAGCTGCGCCGGGACCGCCCACTCCGGCTCCATGTCGATGGTGAACGCGACCTTGGCGACCCGGCCCAGCGCGGCGCCGACGTCGGTCGCCACCAGCTCGTGCAGCCCCGCGTCGATCAGGATCGGCCCCGCCGCCGGATGCTCGACCAGGAACGCGGGGATCGGGACCCAGAACCACTTCGAGCGCGGCACGTGCAGCCCCAACACGCGGATCAGCGCCAGCGGCTTCGGTCCTGCCGGCCGCTCGTAGAACGCCGGCATCGCCTTCATCCGCGCGGTCATCAGCGGGTGGACCCGGACCCCGGCGCCCCCGCCTTCGGCCCGTCCGCCGACGGACAGCGGGAGCTCGGCGGGGCGCGGTGAGGGCGACTCCATCCCGCGAACCCTAGTTGTAGGGTCCGCGGCGTGCTCGACGTGCTGCGCCCCGGTGTCCTGGAAGGCCTGACGATCTGCGTCGCCGGCGATGGCGCGGCGGAGCGGGAGCGGGCGACGGCGCTCGGGGCGCGGGTCGTGACGGTGGACGGCGACCTGGCCGACGAGGACGCGGTCGGGCTCGCCGTCGGCGCGCTGGGCCACATCGACGTGCTCGTGGTCGACGCGGCGTCGGCGTTCGCCGACGCCGGCGGTGGGATGGCCGGGCTGCGCAGCGCGGTCGACGACGGCTGGAACGTCGTGCGCGCGGTGGTCAACGCGTCGTGGATCCCGGAGGAGGGCGAGGCCGCGGAGGGCGGCAAGGTCGTCTTCCTCGCCCCGGTCGCCGACGCCGGCGAGCACGCCAACGCGGTCGGCGCGGCGCTGGAGAACGCCGCGCGGACGCTGTCGGTCGAGTGGGCGCGGTTCGGCGTGCGGATCACGGCGATCCGGCCCCGCGAGGGCGCGGCCGACGACGAGCGCGCCGAGCTCGTCGCGTTCCTGGCCTCGCCGGCCGGGGACTACTTCACCGGGTGCTCGTTCTACCCCGGCGCCGCGCCCTAGCCTGGACGGCATGCGGCTCCAGGGCATCCACCACATCAGCGCGATCACGGGCGACGCCCGGCGCAACCTCGACTTCTACACGCGCGTCCTCGGCCTGCGGCTCGTCGCCAAGACCGTCAACCAGGACGACCCGACCGTCTACCACCTCTTCTACGCCGACGAGGAGGGCCACGCCGGCTCGGAGATGACGTTCTTCGAGTCCCCGCACGCGATCCCGGGCCGCCCGGGCGCCGGGATGGTCCACCGCATCGTCTGGCGCGTGGGCTCGCCCGAGGCGCTGGACTTCTGGGCCGAGCGCCTCGGCCTGCTCGAGGTCGCGGTGACGCGCGGCGACGACGGCGCGGGCCCGGTCCGCTTCTCCGACCCCGAGGGCCTCGACCACGAGCTCGTCGTCAACGCCACCGGCGACGCGCCGCTGGCCGCCGAGCACCCCGAGATCCCGCAGGCCTTCGCGCTGCAGGGCTTCGACGGCGTCCGCGCCTACGCGACCGACCCGGCGCGCAGCGGCGCGCTGCTGGAGGAGGTCTTGGGCGCGCAGCGCACCGGCGAGGACACCTGGACGCTGCGCGGCGAGGATCGCGGCGGCTGGATCGCCTACGACCCGGCGCCGGAGGAGCGCGGCCGCCAGTCCGGCGGCTCGGTCCACCACGTCGCGTGGGGCACCAGCGTCGCCGAGCACCCGCGCTGGCAGGAGCGCTTCGAGGAGGCCGGGCTGCCGACGAGCGGGATCATCGACCGCACGTACTTCAAGTCGATCTACTTCCGCGAGCCCTCCGGCGTCCTCTTCGAGATCGCCGACGACGCGCCCGGCTTCACCATCGACTCGCCCGTCGCCGAGCTCGGCCGCAAGATCATCCTGCCGCCCCAGCTCGAGGGCCGCCGCGAGCAGATCGAGGCCCGGCTGACGCCGCTGCCCGACCCGCGCGCCGGCCGCACCGCGGCCGCGTAGCGACGGCGCGGCCCCTCAGACCGTCTCGTGCCCCGCGTCCGGGTGTCGGTGGCGTCCCGCTCCGGCGCTGGCCGTGGGCGCGTGGCGGGGTGCGTCGGCGATGACGGCGAAAACGCGATGAGCGACGCCACCGCCTGCGGTGTGGCTCGGCGGTGGTGGCGGCGCGCCGGGGGCGATTCGGGCGCGCAAAGGAATCTCGATGGCATCTAACCCGCGCATATGGCGGGTCAGATGCCATCGATCGCACGAAGCCCGCGATATGCGCGGGTTGGGTGCGATCGAGTGGTCAATCGGCCCGAACCGCCCCGCCACCCAGGCCGAGCCACACCGCAAGCGGTCGCGTCGCCTCAAGGGCTCTCGCCGTCATCGCCCATCGACCACGCGGCGCACCACCGTCGACGCTCCGCGCTGGACGCCGCCGACGCCAGACGCCCACCCCAGCCACCAACCCCCGATCAGACCGTCTCGTGCCCCGCGCGGCGCAGCGCGCCGACGGCCGCGTCGAGCTGGGCGCCCGGTACGAGGATCCAGTCGGTGTCGTGCGTCGCGATCGGGAAGATCGGCACGCCCGCGCGGGCCAGCGGCCCCGACAGCGCGGCGAGGACGCCGGTCAGCGCCAGGTCCAGCGGGCCGAGGACCTCGATGATCCGCCAGCCGCGCACGACCGTCGCGCCGCGCTCCTCGGCGCCCTCGGGCACGAGGTCCTCGAGGCAGACCAGCGAGCGCTCCTCGCCGACCTCGGTCAGCGACCAGAAGCCGGTGCCCGCGGGCGGGACGGTGGGCCCGGGCGCGTCGGCGCCGTCGGCCAGGCGGCAGACCGCGTAGTCGCCTTCGAGGACGCGGAGCCTCACCGCGGCGACGTCCAGGGCGATTCGACGGCGTCCTCGGTGGGGGAGTCGCGGGCGACGAGGTACTCGGCGTCCTCGGTCGCCGACGGGTTCTCCAGCACGTGGGTCTCCAGCGGCGGGACCCACAGCATGTCGCCGCGCTCGAGCTCGACGACATGCTCGAGGCGGTCGCCCCAGCGGATCCGCATGTGGCCGCTGAGCATGTAGCAGGCGCTCTCGCAGTCGGCGTGGAAGTGCGGCCGCGACCGCGCGCCGGCCGGCAGCCGGAAGATCCCCATGAAGATGTTGGAGTCGGTGCCCGTCGTGGCACGCGAGACCTCGTGCCCGCCGACCACGCCGCGTGGCTCCTCGTGGGGAGCGACGCCCGGCCTGATGACCTTCATCGCCTGACCGAGCCTACTCGTCGCTGATCGTGCGGCCGAGGGGCAGGTCGTAGTCCAGCCACTCCGAGCGCCGCCCGCCGACGCGGTCGTACACCGCCTGGGCGCGGAGGTTGTCCTTCGCGGTCTGCCACGTCAGGTGCGGCGCGCCGTGCGCGCGCGCCGCGTCGGCGCACGCGGCGATCAGCGCGT
>JAOPZD010000424.1 GCA_025964295.1 Conexibacter sp. | reverse complement strand
GGCTGCTGGGCGACACCACCGAGCTCGACGCGCTGCTCGCGCCGCCCGAGCGCATCGTCCCCGACCCCGCCAACGATCGCCGCCGTGCCCCCGAGCGCGCCGCGTGGCGCGCCTTCGCCGCCAGGGCGCTGGACCTCACGTCACCGAGCTGACAAGTCATAAGCTGACAGAGATTGACATCTGTCAGTCCGTATGTCACGCTGTGGTCATGCAGACACGATCCCTCGGAACCACCGGCCCCAGCGTCTCGGCCATCGGCCTCGGCGCCATGGGCATGTCCGACCTCTACGGCCCCGCCGACCGCGCGGAGTCCATCGCCACCATCCACGCCGCGCTCGACGCCGGCGTCACGCTCCTCGACACGGGCGACTTCTACGGGATGGGCCACAACGAGCTGCTCATCCGCGAGGCCCTCGAGGGCCGCGACCGCGACGACGTCCAGATCAGCGTCAAGTTCGGCGCGCTGCGCGACGCCGACGGCGGCTGGCTGGGCAACTCCGCCCGTCCGGAGCTCGTCAAGACCTTCCTCGCCTACACGCTGCAGCGCCTCGGCACCGACCACATCGACGTCTACCGCCCCGCGCGCGTCGACCCCGACGTCCCGATCGAGGAGACCATCGGCGCGATCGCCGAGATGGTCCAGGCCGGCCACGTCCGGAACATCGGGCTCTCCGAGGTCGGCGCCGACACGATCCGCCGCGCCGCCGCGGTCCATCCGATCAGCGACGTGCAGATCGAGTACTCGATCCTCTCGCGCGGGATCGAGGACGAGATCCTGCCCACGACGCGCGAGCTGGGCATCGGCATCACCGCCTACGGCGTCCTGTCGCGCGGGCTGCTGTCCGGTCACTGGCGCCCCGACCGCGAGCTGGCGCCCAACGACTTCCGCGGCTACAGCCCGCGCTTCCAGGGCGACAACCTCCAGCGCAACCTCGAGCTGGTCGAGGCCCTCGGCGCGATCGCGCAGGAGAAGGGCGTCTCGACCGCGCAGATCGCGATCGCCTGGGCGCTGTCGCGCGGCGAGGACATCGTCCCGCTGATCGGCGCCCGCCGCCGCGACCGGCTCGACGAGGCGCTCGGGGCCCTCGACGTCACGCTGAGCGACGACGACCACGCCAAGATCGAGGCCGCCGTCCCGGCCGGCGCCGCCGCGGGCGACCGCTACGCTGCCGCGCAGATGGCCCACCTCGACAGCGAGAAGTGACCGCCGACGGCCCGCTGACGCCGGAGCAGATCCTCGAGGCGGCGGAGGAGGCCCTCCGCCGCTTCGGCCCGGGCAAGGCCACCGTGGTCGACGTCGCCCGGGCCCTGGGGGTCAGCCACGGCTCGGTCTACCGGCACTTCGCCTCCAAGGCCGCGCTGCGCGAGGCCGTCACCGCGCGCTGGCTGGCCCGGATCGCCGGGCCGCTCGACGTCGTCGCCGACACCGCGACGCCCGCGCCCGAGCGCCTGCACCGCTGGCTGCGCGAGCTCATCGAGGCCAAGCGCAGCCGCGCCGCCGAGGACCCGGAGCTGTTCGCCACCTACATGGCGCTGGTGGTCGAGTCCGACGGCGCGGTCGCCGCGCACGTCGAGGAGCTCGCGGCGCAGCTGGCCCGCATCGTCGCCGACGGCGTCGCGCGCGGCGAGCTGGTCAGCGACGACCCGGCCGTCACCGGCCGCGCCATCTTCGACGCGACCGGGCGCTTCCACAACCCGTCCCACCAGGCCGAGTGGGCCGACCCGCGGATCGACGCGCAGTTCGACGCCGTCTGGGCGCTGCTGCAGCGCGGGCTGACCAAGGGCCTCAAGAAGCAGCAGAAGGCGCGCGCGGCTGCACCGTGACGCGGCGCATCAGGCGCTCAGGGTGAGCTTGCGCGGCCCCGCGCGGAACCCGACCTCGATGAGCAGCGTCTCGAGGTCGGAGCCCACGACGGCCTCGCCGTCGACGCGCTCCAGCGAGAGCTTGTGCCGGCGATCGCCGGTCACGAACGTGGCCAGCGCCTCCAGCGCGGGGCGCAGGCGCGGGTCGTCGCGTTCCACCAGCACTTGGATGCCGCGGCCGCCACGCTCGACGTAGACCACCGGCTCGGCGCCCGCCAGGACGACGTAGGCGCCGGCGGCGCGCGCGGGCTTGGCCCGCGGGTCGGTGTCGTCACGGCGCTTGGGCCACGGCAGCGCCGCGCCGTAGGGCTGGGCCGGGTCGGTCGCGGCGAGCACGACCGGCGGCGCCTCCTCGGCGCGGTCGGCCTGCGTGCGCAGCCGCTCCACCGCGCCCGGCAGCGCGAACTGCGCGCCGCCCAGGCCCTCGACGAAGTAGCCGCGGCGGCACACCCCGAGCGTCTCCAGCGACGACAGCGCGTCATACAAGGACGAGAACCCGCCCGGCACGCCCTCGGCCAGGACGTGCTCGCGCGTGACGATCCCGTAGCGCTCGAGCAGCAGCTCGGCGAGGGTGCGACGGCGGGCCCCCGGCTCGACCTCCGTGCGGAAGATCGAGGTCGTCAGCGCCCAGCGACCCTGGACCTGCTGGGCCGCGGCGCCCGCCCCGCGGCGCGACCCGAAGCGCGTGCCCGCCCGCGACCCGCG
>JAOPZD010000103.1 GCA_025964295.1 Conexibacter sp. | reverse complement strand
CGACCCGGCGCGGGCGCGGGGTCGCCGCGGCGCGCCGGGTCCGCTCCGGCAGCAGCTGGTCGGTGCCGCGCAGGTCGCGCAGCGCCAGCGCCGTCGTCTTTCGGGCCCGCTCGAGCACCGCGACGCGCCGGCCGCGCGCCATCATGTTCAGGCCCATGCCGGTGACGTCCTCGCGCGTGGGCTGGACGAGCAGCAGCTCGGTGCCCTCCTCGCGCAGCTTGCGCGCCTCGTGCCCGAGCCGCCGTCCGGACATCCCGCGCACCAGCCCGCCGACGCGCTCGGCCGGCGTGCCGCCCATCGCCTCGGCCATCGAGGACGTCGGGTTGAGGCAGACGACGAGGTCCAGGCCGCGGCCCGCGAGCAGGTCGAGGTTCGACAGCGAGCAGACGCCGCCGTCGACGTAGCGGCGGCCGTCGACGCAGACCGGGTGGTAGAAGCCGGGGATCGCACAGGACGAGGCGACGGCCTCGCCGACCGTCGCCGGCGGCGCGTCCTCGCGCCCGAACGCGACGCGCGAGCCGTTGCGGTAGTCAGCGGCGACGGCCCAGAAGTTGGGGTGGTCGGGCCAGTCGCCCGCCACGAAGGTGTCGACCAGCGCGCTGATCGGCCGGGTCGAGACGAAGCCGCGCGGCAGCCAGCCGGCGAGCATCGCGCTCGGCGCGTGGCTGCGCGGGTGGCGCAGCGTGTTGAGCGCCAGGCGCCACGAGCCGGGGCCGATCGGCGGCAGCGCCAGCTGCAGGCGCAGCTCGTCGCCGGCGACGCGCTCGGCGACCTCGTCGAGCTTGTCGCGACCGCCCATCCGCGCGGCCAGCTGGGCGACGCGGCCGTCGACGTCCTCGACCTCGTCGAGCGTGCGGCCGGCGCTGTAGGCGGCGAGGTACTCGGGGGCGATGCCGTCGGCGACGAGGCTGCCGACGACCGATCCGGCCGAGGTCCCGACGATGAACTCGGCCGACGACGGGTCCCAGCCGGTCTCGGCGGCGAGCGCCTCGAGGGCGCCGATCAGCCACGCCGCGCCGACCACGCCACCTGCTCCGAGTACCAAGCCGACCTTCATGGGCCCCGTCCTGTCCGCCGAAGTTCCTGCAGAAACCCGGATTCCGGAACACCGTGGTTCCTTCGACCGGGTTCCGGACGATAGGGCACGCCGGGGATGTCGGCGATCGGACCTTGCTATTGGTTGGTCGATGCCCACGCTGACGATCGACGGCGACCGCGCCGTCGTCTGCCTGTCCGGCCTGCAGTCCGTCATGGCCCTGGCCCGCCAGGTCTCGGTCCCGCTGGCGAGCGTGACCGCGGTCGAGGTGGTCCCGGACGGCGGCGCCGTGGACCTCGGCTGGCGGGTCGGCGGCACCTCGGTCCCCCGGCGCCTCGCGTTCGGCCGCTTCCGCCGCCGCGGTCGCGGCCGGACGTTCGCCGCCGTCTACGCGGGCGAGCCCGCGCTCGTGGTGCGCACGTCGGGCGGCGACTGGGACAAGCTCGTGCTCACGGTCGAGGACCCGGAGGGCGTCGCGACGCAGGTCCGGACCGCCGCCGGGCTGCCTTCCGTCCTACAATGACGCCGCGCTGGGGGACTGGTGTAGTGGTAACACGACGGTCTCCAAAACCGTAACTCGAGGTTCGATTCCTCGGTCCCCCGCTCACAGCGCCAGCTCGCCGCGGCGCAGCGCCACGACGATCGCGTGGGCGCGCGTGCGGGTCCCGAGCTTGCCCATCGCGTTGCGCACGTGGGTGCGGATCGTCTCGGTCGACAGCACGAGGTCGGCCGCGATCTCCTCGATCGACAGGCCCTCGGCGAGATGGCCGAGCACCTCGCGCTCGCGGACGGTCAGGACGCGCTCGCGCGGCGCGCCGCCCTGCGCACCCGCCACCGCGGCGAGCCGGTGGCGGACGCCCGGATCCACGAACGTCCCGCCCGCCGCGACGGCCCGCACCGCGTTGAGCATCGTCTCGGGATCCGACGTCTTCAGCGTGAAGCCGCGCGCGCCGCTGGCCAGCGCGTCCTCCAGGACGCCCGGGTCCTCCATGCCGGTGTAGAGCAGGACGCCGAGGCGGGCGTCGCGGCGCAGCAGGCGGCGGGTGAGCTCGACGCCGCTGCCGTCGGGCAGGTCGACGTCGACCAGCGCGACGCTCGGGTTGGCCTCGACGATCGCCGCGTGGCCCTCCTCCGCGGTGCCGACGCGCGCGACCACGGCGAAGCCCTCCCGCTCGAGCACGAGGCACAGGCCCTCGCGCACGGTCGGGTGGTCCTCCACCACCACGATCGATCGCCGTGTTTCCGGCACGCGGTGGCACGGTAGTCCAATGGGTGCGCAGATGGCGGAAGATCGCGGGGGACCGACAGGGGATGCAGCAGCCGACGCCGCGCGCGAGCTCGAGGCGGTCGCCGCCGCGCTGTCGCACGACCTGCGCGCGCCGCTGCGGGCGATCGACGGGTTCTCGCAGATCCTGCTCGCCGACCACGCCGAGGCGCTGCCGGAGGAGACGCGGCGCTTCCTGGGGCTCGTCCGCGACGCGGGCAGCGAGCTGGCCGAGCGCCTGGACGACCTGGTCGACGTCGTGCGGGTGGGCCGGGTGCCCCTCGTGCCGCGCGCCGGGGTCGACCCGGCGCGGCTCGCGCGCGAGCTGGTCGAGGCGGTGCTGGAGCCGCGGGCCGAGGGGCGCGTCGTGGCGTGGGTCGTCGGCGAGGTGCCGGTCTGCCACGCCGATCCCGCGCTGGTCCGGCGGCTGCTGGAGGAGCTGCTCGACAACGCGCTGAAGTTCGGCGGGCGCGAGATCTCGCTGTTGTGGGATGACGAGCTGTCCGCCTATGCGGTGACCGACGACGGGATCGGCGTCGACGGCGACCTCCCCGAGCAGGCCTACGCGATCTTCGGGCGGCTGCACGGGCCCGACGCCTACGCGGGCACGGGCGTCGGGCTGGCGGTGGCGCGGCGGATCGCGGCGCGCCACGGCGGGCGCCTGTGGGGCTCGGGGACGCCGGGCGCCGGCACGACGGTGTGGTTCACGCTGGGCGAGGGCGACCGCGCGCGCTGATAGAAGCCCGGGCGTGCTCCTCGAGGTCCGGCTCCTGCTCGCGGTGTTCGCCGGCGGATGCGCGGGCGCGCTGGCGCGCGCCGGGCTGATCGAGCTGGCGCCGCCGCGGGCGGGTCACTGGCCATGGGTGACCTTCGCGGTCAACGTGGCCGGCGCGGCGCTGCTGGGGTGGATCGCGACGCACCGCTCGCCCGCCAGCCGCATGCGCGCGGTGGTCGGGACCGGGTTCTGCGGGGCGCTGACGACGTTCTCGACGATGCAGCTGGAGCTCCTCGGGCTGCTCGACGCGGGGCGGGTCGGCGTCGCGGCGCTCTACGCGGGCGGCAGCGTGGCGGCGGGGCTGGCGGGCGCGGCCGTGGGGATCGCG
>JAOPZD010000383.1 GCA_025964295.1 Conexibacter sp. | reverse complement strand
GCCCCCGCGCACCGCGACCCACAAGTCCCGGCGCGAGGACGCGCCGCAGCCGCCGTGGGCGCCGTTTCCGCTGACCGAGCTGTGCATCCTGCTGGCCATCGTCCTGCTGGCCGGCGGCTTCCTCTTCGCCCACGGCGACCGGCGCGGCGTGATGCTCGGCGGCGGCTTCGTCCTCGTGACGCTCGCCGCCGGGGAGCTGTCGGTGCGCGAGCACTTCGCCGGCTACCGCTCGCACACGTCGCTGCTGGCCGGGGTCTGCGCGGTCGTCGCGGCCGTCCCGGCCTGGCTGGCGCCGATCCCGCAGGAGGTCGTGCTCGTCGTCGGCCTGCTCACGTTCGCGATCGCCTTCGGCCTGCTGCGCCGCGCCTTCGTGCGTCGGAGCGGCGGCGTAGGGTTCCGCACGTGAGCGACGAGCCGTCCCCGCCCGACCCCGACCGCCGGATGCAGCTGCGCGGGCTGCATCACGTGAGCGCGATCGTCGCCGACCTCGACCGCACGACCGCGTTCTACCGCGACGTGCTCGGCCTGGCGCTGACCAGCGAGGGCGACAACGACGACGACCCCGGCTCGCGCCACTTCTGGTTCGGCGACGCGTTCGGCACGCCCGGCACGCTCGTGTCGTTCATGGAGTACCCGCAGATGGACGAGGCGCAGGAGGGCCGCGGCGGCGTGCATCACTTCGCGTTCGGCGTCGGCTCGGCCGACGAGCAGGTCGCCTGGCGCGACTACCTGCGGGGCCGCGGCGTGCCGTGCAGCGAGGTCTTCGAGCGCGGGCGGTTCAAGTCCATCTACTTCCGCGATCCCGACGGCAACCTGCTCGAGATCGCCACCGTCTAGAGGCGGGCCGCGACGCGGCGGCCGCCCCCTCTCAGGGCGACCACCGCGCGCTGCGCATCAACCTTCTAGGCCGGAAGTCCCTCCAACAGGCCGGCGAGCGCCTGCCGCTGACGCTCGGTCATCGATCCCACCGTCTTGTTCTCGGACATCGGGATCGACTGCAGGAGCTTGCGGCACCGGGTGCTGCCCCAGCGGCGCTGGCTCGTCAGGAGGTCGGAGACCGTCATGGAGGCGGCCTCCCACGGGCATTCGAGGATGACGTGCGCGGCGTTGATCTCCCCGTCGGCCACCTGGCGCTTGAGCTCGGCGCGCGCGAGGCGAACCTCGTTCGCTCGGGCCAATGCGCGCAAGTGCTGTGGCGCAGGGGCGATCGTCGCTGCTGCGTTCATCTGTCCTCCCTACCGGCTCACCCTCAGCGCGAGCCGGACATGTGTTGTGTGCGTGACAAAGCGCATCCGGGCGACAGCGCAACGGGGTGACCACGTGCACCGGGACGGCGAGCGGGCGTCTCCTCAAACGGATCCCACTCCTCGGCCCGGGACATCCAATCCCCGTCGCGTCCGCCTCGAACGCGTCTCGAACGTATGCCAGGGCGGCACGTTCGATCAAGGTGTGAACCTCCGCAACATTCGCTCAGAGCGCCTTTTTTCTTCTGTCTGGAACGACCCGATGTCCGCGGCCGATCGAGCCCTCGAGCAGGCGTCGCCGAAGGGCCCCGACGTGCTACGGGCCGTTGCTGAAATCCCGTTCAGCGGTGGGCTCGCAGATGCGCTCAGGCGGCGCGCCGGCGGCCGTGCTCGCCCGGCCCCGGCAGCGGGCCGTGCTCGGCCTCGAAGGCCGCCTTGACCGACGTGAACGCCGCGAGCGCCCGGTCGAGCGTCGCGCGGTCGTGCGTGGCCATGACGCTCGTGCGCAGCAGCGCGCCGCCGGGCGGCACGGCCGGGTGCAGCGCGGTGTTGACGAACACGCCCTGGTCGTAGAGGCCCTTCCACATCAGGCCGGCCTGCCAGTCGTCGCCGATCAGCACGGGGATGATGGGGGTGACGATGTCCTCGCCGTAGGGATGGCCCTCCGGCAGCCGCTGAGGCTCGACGACCGCGAAGCCGCGCTCCTCCAGGCCGTCGCGGAAGTAGCGCGCGTTGTCCTGGACGGCGCGCAGCAGCGGCGGCCCGTCCGCGGAGCGGATGACGCGCAGCGCCTCGAGCGCGGCGCCCGTCGCGGCGGGCACGGCGCTGGCCGTGAAGAGGAACGTGCGCGACTGGATGCGCAGGTACTCGATGACGTCGGCGTCGCCGGCGACGAAGCCGCCGCAGGAGGCCAGCGACTTCGAGAACGTGCCCATCCGCAGGTCGACGCGGTCCTCGACGCCGAACAGCTCGCTGGCGCCCGCGCCGCGCGCGCCCAGGACGCCCGCGCCGTGGGCCTCGTCGACCATCAGCCGCGCGCCGTAGGCCTCGCAGAGGTCGCAGATGTCGGGCAGCGGGGCGAGGTCGCCCTCCATCGAGAAGACGCCGTCGACGACGACCAGGACGCCGCCGCCGTCGCCCGCCGCGCGCTCGAGCATCCGCTCGAGCTTGTCGAGCTTGTTGTGGCGAAACGGCCGCAGCTTGGCCTTGGACAGCAGGCAGCCGTCGAGGATCGACGCGTGGTCGCCGGAGTCGACGATCACGGTGTCGCCCGGCGCGAGGATCGTCCCCAGCGTGCCGACGTTGGCCTGGTTGCCGGTGGTGAAGACGATCGCGTCCTCGGTGCCCATCCACTGCGCGATCTCGGCCTCGAGCTCGAGGTGCATCGCCGTCGTGCCGTTCAGCAGCCGCGAGCCGGTCATGCCGGTCCCGTACTGCTCCAGCGCGTCGCGGGCGCCGGCGATCACGCGCTCGTCCTCGGTCAGCCCGAGGTAGTTGTTGCCCCCGAGCATGATCCGCGACCGGCCCTCCATCTCGACCACGGGCCGGGCCGGGCTCTCCATCACCCGGAAGTAGGGCACCATGTCGGCCGCGCGGGCCGCCCGGAGGATCTCCAGCCGCTCGTGGGTCCGGGCCTTCTCGAAGACGTCGACCTGCGCTTGAGCCGTCACGTGCGAAGCGTACTCGGACGGTCTGTCGCTAGGGTGCTCCCGCCATGTCGGTCACCGTGCGCCCCGCGCGCTCCCACCGCGACGTCGGGGCGTTCATCGACCTCCCGTTCCGGCTGCACGCCGGGACGCCGTGGATCCCGCCGCTCAAGCTCGAGCGGCGGATGTTCCTCAGCCGGCGCCGGCGGCTGGGCACCTACGCGTCGCGCGTCGACTTCGAGCTGCTGATCGCCGAGCGCGACGGCGTCGTGGTCGGGCGCATCAGCGCGCACGTCGACCACGCCTACAACCGCCACCACGACGAGCGGCGCGGCTGGTTCGGGTTCTTCGAGTGCGAGGACGACCCCGACGCGACGCGCGCGCTGCTCGACGCCGCCGAGGCGTGGCTGCGCGAGCGCGGGATGGCCCGCATGACCGGGCCGGCCGACTTCACGATGAACGACGAGTCGGGCATCGTCATCGAAGGCCACCACCTGCCGCCGATGATCCGCCAGCCGTGGCATCCGCCCTACTACCAGCAGTTGATGGAGGCGGCCGGGATGGCGAAGGAGGTCGACCTCTTCATGTGGGAGCTCGACATCTCCGACCGCGAGCAGATGCTGCCGATCCTGCCCGAGCTGGCCGCCGACAGCCGCGCGAAGCACGGCGTCGGCATCCGGCGGATGTCGCGCCGCGGGCTGCGCGCCGACCTCGACGTCTTCGCCGAGATCTACAACCGCGCGTGGCGGCGCAACTTCGGCTTCGTCCCCTACGACGAGGCCGACCTGGACCAGTACGCGATCGAGCTGCAGCTGGCCTTCGACCGCGACTGGATGATGGTCGCCGAGATGGGCGGCGAGCCGATCGCCGTGGCGATGACGTTCCCCGACCTCAACCAGGTCCTGCGGCGGATGAAGGGCGGGCTGCTGCCCTTCGGCTGGTGGCACTACCTGCGCCGGCGCCACACGATCGACAAGGTCCGCGTCGGCTTCCTGGGCGTCAAGCCCAAGTTCCAGCACACGGGCGCGGCCGCCGCGCTGTACGTCGAGCACTTCGACACCGCCGCCGCGCACCCGCGGATCAAGAGCGGTGAGATGGGCTGGATCCTCGAGACCAACCGCGCGATGAACCGCGGGATGGAGGCGATGCACGGCCGCATCGTCAAGAAGTACCGCGTCTACGCGCGCGAGCTCTGAGGCGCCGGCGGGCGCGTTTGGGATCGCCCGATCTTAGGTGCGCGTGCAATCAGCTTGCGGCGCGCGATAACGTAGGCCTAATGGCAAGGTCGGACGATCTCAAGGCTTCGCCGCCGATGTTCGAGAGTCGGCTGCTGGACCGCTTCACCCGGGTCCACCCGGCGATCCCGCCACTGATCTTCGGTCCGATCATCACGCTGATGCTGGTCACCGGCTTCGGGCGGATGAACGCCTTGGAGGCCGTCGGCCTGCTGCTCGCGGGCTACGTCTTCTGGACGCTGTTCGAGTACTGGCTGCACCGCGTGGTCTTCCACTTCGAGCCCTACAACAGCGCGCTGGGCATGCGGCTGCACTGGATGATCCACGGCGTCCACCACGACCACCCCAACGACCCGCTGCGCCTCGTCATGCCGCCGTCGGTCAGCGTGCCGCTCGGCGCGGCGGTGCTGAGCGGGTTCTGGCTCGTGATGGGCTACGACGCCGCGCTGGTGTTCGGCGGGGGCTTCCTGGCCGGCTACCTGGCCTACGACATGCTCCACTACCACGTGCACCACCACAAGCCGCGCACGGCGCTGGGGCACCGGCTGCGGGAGCTGCACATGCGCCATCACTTCCAGGACGACGAGCGCGGCTTCGGCATCAGCGCCCCGTACTGGGACACCGTCTTCGGCACCGCGACGCACGAGACGGGCAACCGCACGGTCGCGGCCCGACAGCAGTCGGGCGGCTCGCACGACACCGCTTCGGGTGCGACCTGAGCCCGTCGAGGTCCGCGGACGTCGCGCGCATCGAGCCGATGCGGCATCCTAGGGCGCAGTGACCGATCACTCCTTCGAGCAGGAGCTCGCGCCCGACGCCGACGAGGCCGAGGTCGTCGACGCGCTGCCGGTGCCCGAGGGCGCGCCGCC
>JAOPZD010000375.1 GCA_025964295.1 Conexibacter sp. | reverse complement strand
CGCCGACCGCGGCGGCGCCAGCGACGCCAGCCACTTCGCCGCGACGATCCCGCTGACCGTCGACGGCCTCGGCCCGCGCGGCGGCGCCGCGCACAACCCGGGCGAGTTCGTGCTCGCCTCCTCGCTGCGCACCCGGGCCGAGGTGGCGCTCGCCGTCGCGCTCGCCGCCCTGGACCTCAGCGCGGGCTAACGCGGATCTTCGCGCGAGGTAAGCGTCCGGACGTCGTTATGACGACAAACCGCCGCCGCGTTCGCTACGCTCCCGCGGTCGTTTGCACCAGCCGAATCCCCGACGAGCCATTCGTCGGGGAGCGGGGGACCCACTGGCCGGAGTGATCCGGTCCGGGGCGAATCATCGCCTTATCCAGGCGAAGTAGCGCCACTCTCTTGGCGCGAGCCCGACAGCTAACCCCGTAGGCGCCATCAAAGAGAGGGCCCTAGTCCGTTGTCGCTGTCGTTTCGCTCGTCCCTGGTAGGTGTCGCCGCCACGTTCGGCGCTGCCTGTGTCCTGTTCGTCCCCGCGTTCGCGAAGGCCGACACCGCCCCGGTCACCGCCGGGACCACCGCCGCCGCCTCCGCGACGACCGCCGCCAAGAAGGTCGGGAGCCGCACCCTGCGCACGGGTGACAGCGGTCCGCGCGTCAAGGCGCTGCAGACGCTGCTGAGCTCGGCGGGCTTCAAGACGTCGACCGACGGCCAGTTCGGCGGGACCACCGCCACGGTCGTCAAGCGCTTCCAGCGCGCCGCCAACCTCAAGGCCACCGGCGTCGCCGACGCCCGGACGATCACCGCGCTCAAGAGCGCCACCGACGGCTCGGCCGCCAAGAGCACCAACGGCGGCTTCGACGTCCGCTCCACCGGCACCGGCAGCCAGCACCTCGGCGACCGCATCCCGCTGCGCAGGGGCATGAGCGGCCACGACGTCAAGATCCTCCAGGACTTCCTCGCGCGCTCCGGCTTCGACACGTCGATCGACGGCGAGTACGGCGCCGGGACCGTCAAGAGCGTCAAGCAGTTCGAGACCGACCAGCAGCGGACGGTCGACGGCGTGATCGACGCGGCCGACCTCGACCTCCTGCGCTCGCTGGTCGACGGCGACCAGGGCGTCGCGCCCGCCACGCCGGCCACGCCCGCCCCGCTGGCGCCCGGCGACAAGGCGACCGTCGGCAGCGACGGCCTCGCGATCGCGCCGGCCAACGCGCCCGACCAGGTCAAGCAGATCATCGCCGCGGGCAACGTGATCGCCAAGAAGCCCTACCACTACGGCGGCGGGCACGGCAAGTGGGAGGACTCCGGCTACGACTGCTCGGGCTCGGTCTCCTACGCGCTGCACGGCGCGGGCCTGCTCGACCAGGCGCTGCCGTCCGGCGACTTCATGAGCTGGGGCGACAAGGGCCCCGGCCAGTGGGTCACCCTCTACGCCAACGGCGGCCACATGTACATGGTCGTGGCCGGCCTGCGCTACGACACCAGCGGCCGCCAGCAGGACGGCACGCGCTGGCACAGCTCGTCGCGCTCCTCGAGCGGGTACACGGTCGTGCACCCGCCCGGGCTCTGAGACTCCTCGCAGGGGTAGGCGGGGCGGTGGGCGTCCGGGAGGCCGTCCACCGCCTCCGCCGTGCGCTGCGACGCCGCCCCGTCGGATAGAACCCACGCGGTGACCGCCGACCACCACCGCCCGCATTCGCCCACGACGCCCGACGAGGAGCTGCTGGGCACCAAGCGGCGCGCGGTCATCCCGACCCAGACCGAGGACGAGCGCCTCGCCCGGATCGAGCGCGACCTCAAGGCGGGCTTCGAGGCCCTGCGCGACCTCGGTCCCGCCGTCACGTTCTTCGGCTCGGCGCGCGTGGCGCCCGACCACCTCTACTACGCGCGCGGGCGCGAGATCGCGCGCCGCGTCGGCGAGCAGGGCTTCGCGATCATCACCGGCGGCGGGCCCGGGCTGATGGAGGCCGCCAACCGCGGAGCCGAGGACGCGGGCGTCACGTCGGTCGGCCTGAACATCGAGCTGCCGTTCGAGCAGGCCCCGAACCCCCACCAGGACATCGCGCTGACGTTCGAGTTCTTCTTCACGCGCAAGATGATGTTCGTGCGCTACGCGACCGCGTTCGTCGTCCTGCCGGGCGGGTTCCGCACGCTCGACGAGCTCTTCGAGGCGCTGGTCCTCGAGCAGGTCGACAAGATCCGCGACTTCCCGATCGTCCTGGTCGGGACCGAGTACTGGCGCGGGCTGCTGGACTGGGTCCGCGAGCGCCTCGTCGCCGAGGGGATGGTCGCCGAGCGCGACGCCGCGCTGCTGGTGGTCACCGACGACCCCGACGAGGTCGTGCGCGCGGTGTGCGCCGCGCGCGACGTGCAGGAGCAGTAGGCGGCGCGCAGAACGGGGAGCGATGTCCTCGGTCGTCGCCCGGCGCGCGCTGCTGTCCCTGCTCGGCGTCGCCGCGGTCGCGTCGCTCGGCGCCGCCCCCGCCGCGGCCCGCGTCGCGCTTGTCGCGACCGGGACCGACGACGC
>JAOPZD010000342.1 GCA_025964295.1 Conexibacter sp. | reverse complement strand
TGTCGAGCTTGCACTCGAAGGTGACCGCCGAGGCGTTGTCGGCGCCGGTGAAGGCGAACGACGCGTTGGTGGAGGTCGTCGACCCGCTGGTGGCCGAGGTGATCGTCGTCGTCGGCGCGGTGGTGTCGGCCGGCGGCGGGGGCGGCGGGGGCGTGCCGGAGCCCGGCGTGTTGCCGTACTCGTCGGCGCCGGCATCCGGGCTCAGGTCACGCGCGCCGCGGTCGAAGTCCGTCGGCGTGTAGTCCATGGTGTTGGCCTTGCCGATGGCGAACGCGCCGGCCTTGAGGTGGTAGTCGTAGCTCGGGCTGCCCGGCGCGGCGAACATCGCGCTGAAGCTCGGGGCGACGGTGTCGCCCTGGCTGGAGTAGCCGCAGTTGCTCGAGGTCACGTTGTTGGCCCAGTCGCCGGAGCTCTGCGCCCGGTTGTGGTAGAGCGCCAACCCGCCGCAGGACGTGTTCAGCACGTTGTTCTTCATGATCACGCCGTTGCAGGTCGACGTGACCGGCTGGCAGGTGTTCAGGCCGCCGTCGATCGTGTTGTTGATCATGCGCTGCGGGGCCTTGGAGCTGAAGTTGATCGCGTTGCCGTTGATGCCCGCGATCACCGTGTTGCTCAGCGTCGTGTTGCTGCCGCCCAGATCGCCTTCCTGGTTGGCGAAGAAGCCCTGCGAGCCGCAGTTGTTGAGCTTGACGATCTTCGAGTTGGTGAACGTGATGTTCGTCCCCGACCGGATCTGCACGCCGTCCTGGTGGTCGACGCCGCAGGTCGCGTTGAAGTCGTGCATGGAGATGTCGTCGAACGTGACGTTCGTGCACATCGGCTGGCCGGTGAAGTTGGCCATCTGGATGCCGTCGGCACCCGTGATGTTCCGGATCTCCAGGTGCTGCATGGTGACGTTGTCGCAGCCGGTCATGTACACGACCGCGCCGCCGCCGGCGTCATGGATCAGCGCGCCGGTGATCTTGAAGTTCTTGAGCGCCGCGCCGCCGTTGGACCCGACGGTGAAGCCCGACGAGGTGCTGAAGCCCTGGCCGTTGGCGCCCTCGGTGCCGTCCAGCGTGATGCCACTGGAGCCGACCCAGGTGGTGCCGCCGACGTTCGCGGTGCCGCCGGCCTCGACCTTGAGGGTCACGGCCGGGCTCTTGGTCACGCCGCTGATGCTGGCGTTGGGGTAGGTGCCGGACTTGACGATGCCGGTGTCGCCGCCGGCCAGCGCGCCTGCCGCGGCCTGGATGGTCGAGCACTTGGCGGTCGCCGGCGCTGAAGCGAAGTCGACCGGGGAGGCCGTTCGAACGCACGAAGCGGTGCCGCCGCTCGGGACGACGAAGACATTGGCCGCGGTGGTGGCGGCGTTCGCGGCCGCGGCGGGAAGTAGGAACAGGGCGGCTGCAGCCGCCAGGCACAAGCGCCTGAGAACGAGCACGGAAGATCCTCCTCGAATGAGGGAATGGGGGACACGAGCGCGCCACTCGCCTTTTCGGGACGGGGCGGCGGTGCGCGGGTAGAGGGGACCGGGTCGAGCGCCACCCGAACGGGGTGGCGTCACGCGCCTAAGGGCAGCCGGGCGGACCGGCCGGCGCCTGACCCTGTCTTCGGCCGGACGTCAGCTGGTTTCCATAAGGACGCATACCCCTCTGGCCGTTCGTTCTATCAGGGGCGGCGCCGCACCAGCTCAACATTCCCCGATCGGGGGAGTCGATGCGCTGACGGCTGGTCCATGCGGCCCAGCCGCTCGATGTCGTTCATCCTCTACCCATGGGCAAGCTCATCTACTCGGCCATCGCCTCACTGGACGGCTACGTCGCGGATTCGGACGGCGACTTCGCCTGGTCGGCCCCCGACGCCGAGGTCCACGCCTTCGTCAACGACATCGAGCGGGGGTGCTCCACCCACCTCTACGGCCGGCGCATGTACGAGGTGCTGGTCGCCTGGGAGACCATGGACACGGGTCCTGACGAGCCGGCCGTCATCCGGGACTTCGCGCAGATCTGGCGCGCGGCGCAGAAGGTCGTGTACTCCACGACGCTCACCGAGGTCGCCAGCGCCCGCACGCGCATCGCGCGCGTCTTCGACCCGGAGGAGGTCCGCGCGCTGAAGGACGGGGCCGAGGGCGACATCAGCGTCGGCGGCCCGCACCTCGCCGCCGAGGCGCTGCGCGCCGGGCTGGTGGACGAGTGCCACCTGCTGATCTCGCCCACCGTCGTGGGCGGCGGGACGGCGTGGCTGCCCGACGGCCTGCGCCTCGACCTGGCGCTGCTCGGCGAGCGGCGCTTCGCCAACGGCGTGGTCGGCCTGCACTACGCCGTCGGGACCTGAGCTACAGCAGGCCCATCTCGCCGAGCTTGTACACGGCCTCGACGCGGTTGCGCGCGCCCAGCTTGGCGAGCGCGCTCTGCAGGTAGGACTTCACCGTCGTCGGCGCGAGGTAGATCTCCGAGGCGATCTCGGAGTTGCTGGCGCCGCGCGCGGCGAGGCGGAGGATCTCGTGCTCGCGCGCGGTGAGGACCGCGCAGTGGAGCTTCTCGGCGGCCTGGCGCAGGACGCTGTCGGAGACGGGCGGCGTGACGGTCTCGCCGGCGCCGACGCGCGCCACCATCGACGCGACGTCCGCCGGGGCGGCGCCCTTGTCGAGCAGCCCGTGGATGCCGAGCTTGGCGGCCTGCTCGCGCAGGGTGGGCGTGACCTGGGAGGCGAACGCGATCAGCCGCGTGTTGGGCGAGCTGGCGCGCAGCCGCTCCACCAGCTCCTCGAGCAGCATGTCGGGGAGCCAGGGCTCGAGCAGCGCCACGTCGGGGCGCTCCTGACGCGCCGCGACGACCGCGCCGGCGCCGGTGGCCGCCGTGGCGGTGACGATGAAGCGCGACTGGCCGTCGAGGAACAGCCGCACGCCGTGCTGGACGACCGGGTGATGGTCGACCACCAGGATGCGGATGGGGCGGCCGGCGGGCTGGGCGCCGAGGATCGTGGGGATCTGCTCGACGACGCCGGGGGACAGGTGCTGCAGCGGCGTGCTCGACGCCATGAGATGGGACATCCGATCTCCTCCTTCCGTTCAACGCTACAACACACTTGCGCCGAAAGGCAAGGAGAAATTCAGTCAGGCTCTACACCGGTTCCCGTTCGGGCGGGCATTGCGGGGCCGCAGGGCGACGTCGTCACCGTGCAGTGTCGCTGAACGGCACAACGAGCTTCCGCGTATTACAGGACGAGCCGTAGCGGTTGCTCGAGGAGGCTGCGGATCGACCCCAGGAAGCGCGCGGCGTCGGCGCCGTACAGCGCGCGATGGTCGCACGAGAGCGTCATCGTCATCCGCGACCGCGGCACGAACGCGTCGCCGTCCCAGACGGGCCGGACCTCCAGCTGCCCGACGGCGAGGATCGCCGCCTGCGGCGGGTTGAGCACCGCGGTGAACTGCTGGATGCCGAACATGCCGAGGTTCGAGACGGTGAACGTCCCGGCGCCGAGGTCGGCCGGCGTGACCGCGCCGTCGCGCGCCGCGAGCGCCAGCCGCCGCGTGTCGGCGGCGATCGCGCTGAGCGACTTGCGGTCGGCGTCGAACACCGTCGGGACCAGCAGCGTGCCCTCGCCGGCGACCGCGACGCCGACGTTGGCCCGGGCGTAGCGCTCGACGGCGCCGTCGACGAACGCGGCGTTGGCCTCGGGATGGCGCGCGAGCGCCAGGCCCGCCGCCCGGACCACGAAGTCGTTGAGCGACGGCACCACGTCGCCCTCGGCGGCCAAGGCCTTCACCTCGCCGCGGAGGCGGACGGCATCGGTCATGTCGGCGTCGACCGTGAGCAGGAACTCGGGCGCCTCGGTCTTGGACTGGACCATCCGCCGCGCGACGACGGCCTGCAGGCGCGTGAGCTCCCGGCGGTCGACG
>JAOPZD010000331.1 GCA_025964295.1 Conexibacter sp. | reverse complement strand
GCGATCGACGCCGGCGGGCTCGTACCCGACCACCACCACGAGAACAGCTGGACCCAGTCCGTCGACCAGGTCGACCCGCTCGAGATGCTCGAGGTGCAGCTCGCCAACGTGACCGCACCGTTCCTGCTCGTCTCCCGGCTGCGCCCCGCGCTGGCCGCCTCCGCCGCGCGCCGCACCTACGTCGTCAACGTCTCGGCGATGGAGGGCCAGTTCGGCCGCGGCTACAAGGGTCCCGGCCACCCGCACACCAACATGGCCAAGGCGGCGCTGAACATGCTCACGCGCACGAGCGCCGGCGAGATGCTCGAGTCGGACGGCATCCTGATGACGAGCGTCGACACGGGCTGGATCACCGACGAGCGCCCGCATCCGACGAAGATGCGGCTCGCCGACGCGGGCTTCCACGCGCCGCTGGACCTCGTCGACGGCGCCGCCCGCGTCTACGACCCCATCGTCCGCGGCGAGGCCGGCGAGGATCTCCACGGCGTCTTCCTCAAGGACTACGCCCCATCGCCGTGGTGAGCCGGCGGGCGCCTGGGTAGGACTTCACCATGTCCGAGACCGATCCCCAGCAGGCCGACCACACCGAGGACCCGCGCGAGCAGGAGACCGGGTCCGGCGGCTATCCGGAGAGCACGCCGGGCGGCACGGAGGGCGACGGCGCCGACGACCGCGAGCGCGAGGACGACACCGACGCGCCGAGCCCGTCGACCGACAAGGAAGGCGATCGGGAGAGCTCGACCGGCAACCCGGACGCCGCCGGCTGAGACCTGACGCCGCGAGCTTCCGGCGCGTCTGGAACGATGGCCCGGTGCGCATCTCCGCCAAGGCCGACTACGCGGTGCGGGCAGCGATCGAGCTGGCCGCCGCCGGAACCGAGCGTCCGACGAAGGGCGACTTCGTGGCGCAGGCCCAGGGCATCCCCCTGAAGTTCCTCGAGAACATCCTCGCCGACATGCGCCACGCCGGGCTGGTGACGAGCCGCCGCGGCGCCGAGGGCGGCTACTGGCTGGCCCGGCCGCCGGAGGAGATCACGGTCGCCGACATCATCCGCGCCGTCGAGGGCCCGCTGGCCTCGGTGCGCGGCGGGCGCCCCGAGGACGTCGACTACGCCGGCAGCGCCGAGCCGCTGCAGCGCGTCTGGATCGGCGTCCGCGCCAGCCTGCGCAGCGTCGTCGAGCACGTCACGCTCGCCGACCTCGCGTCCGGCAAGCTGCCCGCCGAGGTCGAGGCGCTGGCCAAGGACCCCGAGGCCTGGGTGACGCGCCGCTAGCTACGCGGCGCTGACGATCGGCTTGACGCTGTCGGGCCGCACGAAGACGATGTCGCCCTCCGCCAGCTCGAGCTGCTCGACCTCCTGGCGCGTCAGCTGCGCGGCGACCGCGCCGTCGCCGGCCAGCTCGAGCTCCACGCGGACCTCGAAGCCGAGGTGGACGATCCGCGTCACCTGCGCCTCGACCGACGTGCCGTCGGGGTCGGTGCGCAGGACGAGGTCGTGCGGGCGCACGAGGCCGTCGCCGAGCCGGGCGACCGGCCCGAGGAAGCCCATGACGAACTCGTTGGCGGGCGCGTCGTAGAGCTCGCGCGGCGCGCCGACCTGCTCGACGCGGCCGGCGTTGAGCACGACGATCCGGTCGGCCAGCTCCATCGCCTCCTCCTGGTCGTGGGTGACCAGGACCGTGGTGACGTGGACCTCCTCGTGCAGCCGCCGCAGCCACGCGCGCAGCTCGGCGCGGACGTTGGCGTCCAGGGCGCCGAACGGCTCGTCGAGCAGCAGCACCTTCGGCTCGACCGCCAGCGCGCGCGCCAGCGCCATCCGCTGGCGCTGGCCGCCGCTGAGCTGCGACGGGTAGCGCTCCTGGTAGCCGGCCAGCCCGACGATCCCGAGCAGCTCGTCGACCTTCGCCGCGATCTCGGCCTTCGGGCGCTTGCGCACCTTCAGCCCGAACGCGACGTTGTCGCGCACCGTCATGTGCTTGAACGCCGCGTAGTGCTGGAACACGAAGCCGATGTCGCGCCGCTGCGGCGGGACGTCGGTGACGTCGCGGTCCTCGATCACCACGGTGCCCGCGTCGGGCACCTCGAGGCCGGCGATGACGCGCAGCAGCGTCGACTTGCCCGAGCCCGACGGGCCGAGCAGCGCGGTCAGCGACCCCGGCTCGATGGCGATCGACACGTCGTGCAGCGCGGCGAAGTCGCCGTAGTGCTTGGACACGGACGAGACGGAGATCATCGGGCATCACCCTTGCGTTGCACCAGCGTCATCGCGAGCAGCGTCGCCAGGGCGATGACGGCCAGGAGCGCCGACGCCGCGTAGGCGCCGGCCAGGTCGAAGTTGGAGAAGCGGTTCTCGACGAGCAGCGGCAGCGTGATCGTCTCGCCGGAGATCTTGCCGGACACGACGCTCACGGCGCCGAACTCGCCGATCGCGCGCGCCGTCGAGAGCACGACGCCGTAGGCGACGCCCCAGCGGATCGCCGGCAGCGTGATGCGGCGGAAGGTCTGCCAGCCCGACGCGCCCAGCGTCGCCGCGGCCTGCTCCTGCTCGTCGCCGATCTCGCGCAGCACCGGCACGACCTCGCGCACGACGAACGGCAGGCAGACGAACGTCGTCGCCAGGACCATGCCCGGCACCGAGAAGATCACCTGGATCCCCGCGTCGGTCAGCGTCGGCCCGAGCCAGCCCGTGCGGCCGTAGAGCAGGAACAGCGACAACCCGATCACGACCGGCGAGATCGCGAACGGGAGGTCGATCAGCGCCTCGAGCACGCGCTTGCCGCGCACCCGCGAGCGCACGAGCAGCAGCGCGGCGACGATCCCGAACGCGGTGTTGAGCGGGACCGCGATCGCGGCGATCTCGATCGTCAGCCAGAACGCGCTGACGGCGGCGGGCGTCGTGATCGACGACCACACCTCGCCCACGCCCGGCTCGAACGTCCGGTACAGCACGACGCCGATCGGGACGAGCAGCAGCAGCGCCAGGTAGCCGAGCGCGACGAAGCGCACCGAGAGGCGGCCGAGCGGGCTAGCGGTCATGGCGGCTGCCCCAGTACTCGACGAAGCGCAGCGCGATCAGCATCGCCAGCGAGATGCCCAGCAGGACGACCGAGACCGCGGCCGCGCCCGTCGCGTTGTCGCTCTCGATCTGCTTGAAGATGAACACCGACGACACCTGCGTGTCGAACGGCTTGTTGCCCGACAGCAGGACGATCGAGCCGAACTCGCCGACCGCGCGGGCGAAGGCCAGCGCCGCGCCCGACAGGATCGCCGGGACCAGGTTGGGCAGGACGATCCGGCGGAACGTCGTCAGCGGCCCCGCGCCCAGCGACGCCGCCGCCTGCTCCATCTCGGTGTCGAGCTCGATCAGGACCGGCTGCACCGCGCGCACGCCGAACGGCAGCGTGACGAACAGCAGCGCCAGCGCCACCGCGACCTGCGTGAACGCGAGGTTGATCCCCAGCGGCGACCGCGGCCCCCACAGGGCCAGCAGCGTGATGCCCGCGACGATCGTCGGCATCGCGAACGGCAGGTCGATGACCGCGTTGACGATCCGGCGGCCGGGGAAGTCGTCGCGCACGAGCGTCCACGCGATCGCGACGCCGGCCACCGCGTTGATCGCCGCGACGATCACCGAGACGACGAGCGTGAAGCGCAGCGCGGCGACGGCCTGACGGCTGGAGACCGCGTCCCAGAACGCGCCGAGGCCGCCGTCCAGCGACTTGGCCGTCAGCGCCGCGAGCGGCAGCAGGACGATCAGGCTGAGCCACAGCGTGACGATCCCGACGCCGAGGCCGGTCAGGCCGCGGCCGCCGACCCGCCGCGCGGCGGTGGTCCGCCCGCGCGGCGTGCCCTGCGGCGTGGTGACGGCCGTGACGCCCATCTACTTCGCGGTCGAGACGCCCGCGTCGTCCTCGATCTTGGCGACCGAGCCCTTGGCCGGATCGAACAGCTGGTCGTTGACCTTGGACCATCCGCCGTAGTCGTCGATCGTCTTGACCGTGCCCGGATCGGGGAACTTGGCCTTGTTCTTCTCGAACACGGCCTGGTTGACCGGCCGGTAGCCCCAGTCGGCGAAGTGCTGCTGCGCGCTGTCGCTCAGCGCGAACTTCACGAACGCCTTGCCGGCGGCCGACGTCGCGCTGGTCGCCGCGATCGGGTTCTGGATCAGGAACGTGTCGTCGGGCTGGACGAGCTGGATGTCCTTCTCGCCCTTCTTGACGGCCGTCGTGTACTCGTACTCATAGGAGATGAGGACGTCGCCCTCGCCGCCGGTGAACGTCTGCAGCGCCTCGCGGCCGGACTTCGGCTGCACCGGCACGTGGTCGGTGAGCAGCTTCTTGACGTAGCCGATCCCGCCGTGCTGGTAGGCGCCCATGATGTTCCACTTGGCCGCGCCCGAGGTGAAGGGGTTGGGCGTGACGACCTTGACGCCGGGCTTGAGCAGGTCGTCCCAGCCGTGGATGCCCTTGGGGTTGCCCTTGCGCACGACGAACGAGACGAGCGAGGTGGTGACGAAGCCGCCCTTGCCGCCGTCGGCCTCGGTCTGGGCGACCCAGTCGGCGGGCACGAGCTTGGGATCGACGAGCTTGTCGACGTCCGGCGCGAGCGAGAAGGCGACGATGTCGGCCTTCTGGCCGGCGGCGACCGCGCGGCTCTGCTCGCCCGACGCGCCGTAGGAGGTCTTGAAGGACGTGCCCTTGCCCGCGGGCGTCTTCTGGAAGTCGGGGATGATCTCGTCGTAGACGACCTCGGGGGTCGAGTAGGCGACCAGCGAGAGCGAGGTCTTGCCGCCGCCGCCCGAGGACGCGCCGGCGTCGGAGCCGCCGCTGCTGGAGTCGGAGGCGCCGCCGCAGCCGGCGGCCGCGAGGGCCGCGACGACCAGCGTCGAGAGCAGGATCTTGGGCTTCACTGAAGGGGCTCCTCTGAAAAGGGTCTAATCACAGTCGGGATTCAGAGGTTCGGCAGTGTACACGAAGTCTGTGGGAATCACTGGCATTGTCGGGATCACATCGGTGGACAAGGTGCGCAAGCCGTGCCAGGGCGGCATGCGTGGCGGCGACGTGCGTCACAACCGCGCCGCCGGGACGTAGGGAAGGCGTGGACCCCGACGACGCCACGCTGCTGGCCGCCGAGCACCCCGCCGCGTTCGGGCGCTTCTACGAGCGCCACGTCGGCGCGGTCACGAGCTACGTGGGGCGGCGCGTGGGCCGCGGGCGCGCGGATCTCGCCTTCGACGTCGTCGCCGAGACGTTCGCCCGCGCGCTGGAGCACCGGGCGCAGTACGACGCGGCCCGCGGGCCCGCGATCGCCTGGCTGCTGGGCATCGCCCGGCACCTGATCTACGACGCGGCCCGGCGCCGGCGCGTGGACGCCGCGGCGCGGCAGCGGCTCGGCATGCCGCCGGTGTGGCTCGATGACGAGCAGCTCGCACGGATCGAGGAGCGCGGCGCGGTCGACCTGGCGGCGGCGCTCGCCGCACTGCCCGGCGCGCAGCGCGAGGCGGTGCTGCGCCGGGTCCTGGCCGAGGAGCCCTACCCGGCGATCGCGGCCGACGTCGGGTGCTCCGAGCAGGTCATCCGTCAACGCGTGGCGCGCGGCCTGGCGCGCCTGCGCCGCAACCTCAGCGAGGAGGGCGCATGAGCCCCGACCCGTTCGACGTCCTGCGCGACCAGCTCGTGGCGGCGGC
>JAOPZD010000323.1 GCA_025964295.1 Conexibacter sp. | reverse complement strand
GGCGCGCGCACGACCGGCCTCGACCTCGTGCCCGAGCTCCTCGCCGTCGCCCGCGAGCGCGCCGGCGCCCAGGGCCAGATCGTCGAATGGGTCGCCGGCGACGCCGAGGCGCTCCCGTTCGCCGACGCGAGCTTCGACGTCGTCACATCGGTCTTCGGGATCCAGTTCGCGCCCCGCCACGCCGTCACGGCCGACGAGCTGCTGCGCGTCCTGCGCCCCGGCGGCACGCTGGGCCTGGTCAACTGGACGCCCGGCGGCCTCGTCGGCCAGATGTTCGGCGTCCTGGGCCGGCACCTGCCCGCGCCGCCGTCGTTCGCCTCGCCGCCGCCGCGCTGGGGCGATCAGGACCACGTCGCCGAGCTGCTCGGCGACCGCGTGACCGGCCTCACGTTCGCCAAGGGCATCAACACGTTCCGCGCGCCGTCGCTGGAGGCGTTCGCCACGTTCTTCGAGGAGGCCTACGGCCCGACGCTGACCGCCAAGGCCAAGCTCGGCGCCGAGGGCTGGCCGCCGTGCGGCGAGGGCCTGCGCGAGGTCTACGCCCGGTTGGGAACCGACGGTCCCGACGGCTTCGCGATCGACAGCGAGTTCGTCGTCATCACCGCGCGCCGGGCGTAGCGGCGCGCGCGGCGCCTGGCCGAGCGGCCAGGTGCCGCGCGCCCCGGCTCGTTAGCCTCCTGCGCCGGTGAGTCGACGCGACCAGATCCAGATGACCGACGCGGAGGTCCTCGCGTTCCTCGACGAGGAGCGCGTCATGACCTGCGCGACGTTCGGCCCGAGCGGCTGGCCGCACCTGATGCCGCTCTGGTACGTGCTCCGTGACGGCCGCCTCTGGGCGTGGACGTTCGCCAAGTCCCAGAAGACCAAGAACCTCGAGCGCGACCCGCGCGCCACGCTGCAGGTCGAGGCCGGCCACGACCAGTACCCCGAGCTGCGCGGCGTGATGATCGAGGCGCAGGCCACGATCCACCGCGACGCCGACCTCGTGACCGACCTCGGGCTGGAGATCTTCGGCCGCTACGGCGGCGACGCCACCGGCCAGGTGGCGCCCGAGGTCCGGGAGATGGTCAAGGCGCAGGCCGGCAAGCGCGTCGGCCTGGAGTTCGCCGAGCGCTCGCGCGCCACCTGGGACCACCGCAAGCTCGGAGGGACGTACTGATGCAGCCGCTCAAGGGCTTGATCCTGTCGGGGGGCAAGGGCACGCGCCTGCGGCCCATCACCCACACGAGCGCCAAGCAGCTCGTGCCGGTCGCCAACCGGCCGGTGCTCTTCTACGGCATCGACGCGATGGCCAAGGCGGGCATCGAGGAGATCGGGATCATCATCGCCCCCGAGACGGGCGAGGAGATCAAGGAGGTCGCCGGCGACGGCTCGGCCTTCGGCGTCAAGATCACCTACATCCTGCAGGACGAGCCCGCGGGCCTCGCGCACGCCGTGCTGACCGCCGAGCCGTTCCTCGGCGACTCGCCGTTCGTCATGTACTTGGGCGACAACCTGCTGCAGGGCGGCATCGACGACCTCGTCGCCGCGTTCAAGGCCAACGCCCCCGACGCCCTGATCCTGCTGACGCCGGTGCCGGACCCCGAGCACTTCGGCGTGGCCGAGCTCGACGGCGACCGCGTCGTCGCGCTGGCCGAGAAGCCGCCGGAGCCCAAGACGAACCTCGCGCTGGTCGGCGTCTACATGTTCACGCCGCTGATCCACGACGCGGCGCGGGCGATCAAGCCGTCGCCGCGCGGCGAGCTCGAGATCACCGACGCGATCCAGCACCTCGTCGACACCGACAGGCGCGTCGAGCCGCACATCGTCCAGGGCTGGTGGAAGGACACCGGCCGCCTCGACGACATGTTGGAGGCCAACCGGCTGATCCTGGACCGCATGGAGCACCGCGTCGAGGGCGAGCTGATCGACTCCGCGGTGGAGGGTCGCGTGGTCATCGAGCCGGGCGCGACGCTCACGCGCGCCACCGTGCGCGGCCCCGCGATCATCGGCGCGGGCGCCGTGCTGACCGACTGCTACATCGGGCCCTACACGGCGATCGGCGCCGACTGCGCGGTGGAGAACGCCGAGGTCGAGCACTCGATCCTGCTGGCGGGATCCACCGTGCGCGGCCTCGACGGCCGCATGGAGTCCTCGCTGCTCGGTCGCAACGTCCACATCTCGCGCAGCTCCGGCCAGCCGCGCGCGTTCCGGTTCATGGTGGGCGACAACTCGGAGATCACGATCCTGTGAGGGTCCTCGTCACGGGAGCCGCCGGCATGCTCGGCCACCGCGTCGTCGCCGATGCGCGCGAGCGCGGCTGGGACGTCGTGGGCGTCGACCTGCCCGACGGCGACCTCACCGATCCCACCGTCGCCCAGGACCTCGTCGAGGAGCACGCGCCCGACGCGGTCGTGCACTGCGCGGCGTTCGTCGACGTCGACGGGGCGGAGGCCAACGAGCCCGTCGCGCTGGCGGTCAACGCCGACGCGTCGGCCAACGTCGCCGCCGCCGCGGCGATGCTCGGCGCGCGGATCGTCGCGGTGTCCACCGACTACGTCTTCGACGGCACGCTGACCGACCGCCCCTACGTCGAGTCGGACCCGACCTCGCCGCTGGGCGCCTACGGGCGCACGAAGCTCGCCGGCGAGAAGGCGATCGCCGGCCACAACCCCAACCACGCGATCGCGCGGACCGCATGGCTGTTCGGCGTCGGCGGCAAGAGCTTCCCCGACACCATGCTCAACGCCGCCGCGTCGCGCGACGCGGTGAGCGTCGTGACCGACCAGGTCGGCTCGCCCACCTGGACCGGCCACCTGTCGCCGGCGCTGCTGGACCTCGCGGCGGGCGACGCGGTCGGCGTGTTCCACACCGCCGGGGGCGGGCAGTGCTCGTGGCACGCGCTGACCGTCGAGCTGTACCGGGCGGCGGGCGTGTCCTGCCGCGTGGATGAGACCACCGCCGCGGAGTTCCAGCGGCCGGCCCCCCGGCCGGCGTGGAGCGTCCTGGCCACCGAGCGCGACGAGACCCCGCGCCTGCCGGCGTGGCAGGACGGCGTCGCCGCGTACTTGTCAGAGAGGAACGGGAACGGATCGTGAAGCTGCTCGTCTGCGGCGGGGCCGGGTTCATCGGCTCGAACTTCGTGCGCCAGCGCGTGAACGACCATGGCGACCAGGTGGTCGTCCTCGATGCGCTGACCTACGCCGGCCGGCCGGAGAACCTCCAGGACCTCGGCGACGCGATCACGCTCGTCCACGGCGAGATCCAGGACCCCGAGAAGGTCGCCGAGGCGATCGGCGACGGGGTCGACGCGATCGTCAACTTCGCGGCCGAGACGCACGTGGACCGCTCGATCAGCGGGCCGGACGCGTTCGTCGAGACCAACGTGCGCGGCTCGCTCGTGCTGCTGGAGGCCGCTCGCGAGCGCGGCGTCGCCCGCTACGTGCAGATCTCGACCGACGAGGTGTACGGGTCGATCGAGGAGGGCTCGTTCACGGAGGAGTCGCCGATCGTCCCGTCCTCGCCCTACAGCGCCTCCAAGGCCGGCGGCGACCTCCTCGTGCAGTCCTACTTCCACACCTACGGGCTGGAGACCGTGATCGCCCGCGGCTCCAACAACTACGGGCCCTACCAGTACCCGGAGAAGCTCATCCCGTTGATGGTGCTCAACGCGCTGCACGACGACAAGCTGCCGGTCTACGGCGATGGCCTGAACGTCCGCAACTGGCTCTACGTCGAGGACTTCGGCCGCGGGATCTCCCACATCCTCGCCCACGGCGCGCCGGGCGAGGTCTACAACGTCGGCGGACCCGACGAGGCCACCAACATCGCGGTCGTCCGCGGCATCTTGGAGCACACCGGCAAGGACGAGTCCTTGATCGAGTACGTCACCGACCGCCCCGGCCACGACCGCCGCTACTCGCTGGGCTCCGAGAAGGCCCGCGCCCTCGGCTGGGCCGCCCAGGTCCGCTTCGAGCAGGGCCTGGAGAAGACCGTCGCCTGGTACCGCGACAACGCCTGGTGGTGGGAGCCGATCCGCTCCGGCGAGTACCGCGAGTACTACGAGCGCCACTACGGGCGCTCGCTGGGCTAGGCGGCGGCGACCACGGGCGCTCGAGCGCCGAACAGCTCCGGCGAGGGGATCCCGATGACCTCGCCGGCGAAGCGCTTCGTCGTGCCGTAGACGACCCAGGTCGTGTCGACCTCGCCGATCTCGAGGTCGAGCCGCAGCTCGTCGGGGTGCAGCGCGAGGTGCTCGAGGTGGGTCAGGCCCGCGTCGAAGTCCCCGCGGAGGAGGCCCTCGGCGACCAGCGGCTTGGAGATCTGCGGGACCTTGACCTCCCATTGGGAGAGGTCGACGTAGCCCTCGGTCGCCTTGACGATCCCGAGCGAGCGCGGGCGCTCGACGTCGCGCCGGCTGAGCACGGCGAGCGCCTTGGTCGGGTAGATGAAGGTGTCGACGACGAAGACCTCGTCGAAGTGGCGCTCGGTGATCTCGTGGACGCCCGGATGGGCGCTGCACTGCACCAGGAACGCGTCGTCGCGGCCCCGGATCCGCTCCAGGCCGTCGAAGAAGTCGGTGATCAGGTCCAGGCGGGGGTCAGCGACGCCTTGGAACCGCGCGTAGGCCTTGACCGCCCGCTCGTGGCACGTGCCCTCCGGGCCGAGCGTGACGAACGTGATCGGCTGCTGACCGTCGCTGGAGACCATCGGTCAGGCCAGCGTGACCGGGCGCCCGGCGGGGGTCAACGGCCAGGTGGCAGGACGGCGCGGCGCGCCGGCGCTACGACGCGCCGAGCGTCGCGATCTTCCAGGCGCCGCCGTCCTTGACGAGCTGGAGGGTGTCGGTGCGCTTCTTGCTGCCGCCGTCGGACTCGACGGTGGCGGTGGCGGTGTTGCCGGAGATCGCCACCTTCTTGACCTGGAGCTCGAAGGAGTCCGCGTCGGAGAGGGCGTCCTTGAGGACCTTGTCGCAGGTGCCGTTGGAGGCCTGCTTGATCTTGGCGACCAGCGCCGGGGCGAGCAGGTCGCCGCAGATCTTGCCGGTGTCGGCCTTGCGGCCGGCGGACTGCAGGTCCTCGACGGTCTGGGCGACGGCCTTCTGGTCGCCCTGGAAGTCGCCGGCCGAGTCCTTGGCGGACTGACCGCAGGCGGACAGGACGAGCGGGAGCGCGGCGAGCAGCGCGAGGATGCGGGTGGGTGCGGCGGCCATCGGGCTCCACCCTATCTAGGATCTAGCGTCGCATGGCCGACTCCGAAGCTCCCCGCACGACCGCCCCCACCGTCGTCCCCCGTGGCCGTCACGCCCCACCGCTGGAGGTCCGGCTGACCGTCCAGCGCCGCCGGCTGTTCGAGGCGGCCGCCACGGTGTTCGCCAAGCGCGGCTTCGCCGAGGCCACCGCCGAGGCGATCAGCCGCGAGGCCGGGATGTCGAAGGCGACGTTCTACGAGCACTTCGCCAACAAGGAGGAGGCGATCCTCGCGCTCTTCGACGAGGCCGCCACCGAGGTGATGCGCCAGATGGCGCTCGCCTCCGAGCAGGCGACCGCGACCTACCCCGAGCACCTGGCCAACGGCACCCGCGCCTTCCTGCGCACGCTGGCCGACTGGCCCGACGCCGCCCAGACGCTGCTCGTCGAGATCATCGGCGCCGGCCCGCGCGCGACCGAGCGCCGCGACGCCATCCTCGACGCCTTCGCCGACGCGATCTACCGCGACAACGAGCGCATCGCGCCCGGCTACGACGCCCCGCGCTTCGCCTCCCGCGACGACGCCTTCGCCTGCATCGGCGCGATCGTCGAGCTCGCCTCGCGCCAGCTGCGCACGCGCAACCCCGGCGACATCCGCGAGCTCGAGCCGGTCATCGAGCGGCTGATGTTGGGGATCCTGCAGCAGGCGGCGTGAGCGCCTACGCCAATCTCGCGGTCCTCGAGGCCGAGGTCACCGCGTGCCGCCGCTGCCCGCGGCTGGTCGCCTGGCGCGAGCAGGTCGCGGTCGAGAAGCGCGCCGCGTTCAAGGACGACAACTACTGGGGCCGGCCGATACCGGGGTTCGGCGACCCCGAGGCGCGCGTCCTGATCCTCGGCCTCGCGCCGGCCGCGCACGGCGCCAACCGAACCGGCCGCGTCTTCACCGGCGACCGCAGCGGCGACTTCCTGTTCGCCTCGCTGCACCGGACGGGCTTCGCCAACCAGCCGACGTCGGTCTCCCGCGACGACGGCCTCGCGCTGACCGACGCGTGGATCACCGCCGCCGTGCGCTGCGCGCCGCCCGCCAACAAGCCGACGCCGGCCGAGCGCGACACCTGCCTGCCGTGGACCGTCGCCGAGCTCGACCACGTCCACGACGTCCGCGTCGTCGTCTGCCTCGGCGCCTTCGCCTGGGACGCCGCGCTGCGCCTGCGCACCGCGCTCGGGCACGCGCCGCCGCGGCCCAGGCCGAAGTTCGGCCACGGCGCGCTGTGGTACGACGATGGCCTGGCGACAGCGAACCTCCCCACCCCCGCCCTGCTCGGCACCTACCACCCGTCCCAGCAGAACACCATCACCGGCGTGCTCACCGAGGCGATGATGGACGACGTGTTCCGCACCGCCCGCGACGTGGCAGGCCTGCCGGCATGACGACGCGGGTGATCGCCCATCGCGGAGCGTCCGCCGGCACCATCGACAACAGCCTCGACGCGTTCGAGCAGGCGATCGCCGCCGGGGCCGACATGATCGAGTTCGACGTCCGCCGCACGCGCGACGACCAGCTGATCGTCTTCCACGACGGCGTGGTCCGGGGCCGAGCGCTCGCCGGGCTGACGCGCGAGGAGGTCGGCGCCGCGACCGGCCACCTGCCGCCGCTGGCCGCGGAGGTGCTCGACCTCGCGCGCGGGCGCATCGGGGTCGATGTCGAGCTCAAGGAGGACGGCTACGTCGAGCGCATCCTGGAGGCGAGCGCCGGATTCGGCGCCGACGACCTGGTCGTCACGTCGTTCCTGGACCGCGTCGTCGGCCACGTCAAGCAGCTGGCCCCCGATGTCCGCACCGGGCTGCTGGTCGGGATCCGCCTGTCCGAGCTCTCGCCGACGGGCCGCGCCATGCGGTGCGGCGCCGACCTCATCGCGATGCACTTCCAGCTCGCGGCGCTCGGCGCCCTGCGGCGCGCCGACGAGGCGGGCTTCCCGGTCTTCGTGTGGACCGTCAACGGCGACGCGCAGCTGCGCCGCCTGCTCGCCGACCCGCGGGTCGCGGCGATCATCACCGACGTCCCCGAGCGGGCGCTCGCGCTGCGCGACGAGGAGGCCGCCGCATGATCGTCGCGCAGCATGAGCTCGCCGGGGCGCTCCTGCGTCGTCGGGTCGTCTTCGCGATCGACTGAGACGGCGGCGCCTCCTACCCTGGAGGGACCGTGGCCGCCGTCGACGCCTTCAGCCCCCGGACGCAGGACTGGTTCGCGCGCTCGTTCGCGGCGCCGACGGCTGTCCAGGAGCAGGCCTGGCCGGCGATCGCCACCGGCGAGCACGTCCTGATCTCGGCCCCGACCGGCAGCGGCAAGACGCTCGCCGCGTTCCTGTCCTCGCTGGACCGCCTCGCCGGCACGCCGCGCGAGGACGGCACCGGCATCCGCGTCGTCTACGTCTCGCCGCTGAAGGCGCTGAGCTACGACATCGAGCGCAACCTGCAGGCGCCGCTGATCGGGATCGGCGCCGACATCAAGGTCGGGATCCGCACCGGCGACACGCCGCAGAAGGAGCGCGCGGCGATGCGCCGCACGCCGCCCGACGTCCTGATCACGACGCCCGAGTCGCTGTACCTGATGCTCACCTCGCAGGCGCGCGACGTGCTGCGCGACGTCGAGGCCATCATCGTCGACGAGATCCACGCGGTCGCCTCGACCAAGCGCGGCGCGCACCTGGCGCTGACGCTGGAGCGCCTCTCGGCGCTGGTCGGCGCCGAGCACGGCGGTCGCGACCCGCAGCGCATCGGCCTCTCGGCCACGCAGAACCCGCTGGAGGAGGTCGGCCGCTTCATGGTCGGCCCGCAGCGGACCTGCCGGATCGTCGACGCCGGCGTGCGCAAGCCGCTGGACCTCAAGATCCAGGTGCCGGTCGAGTCGATGGTCGAGCCGGAGCAGTCGGCGCCGGTCGACCCGCTGGACCCCACGCCCGGAGGCAGCGAGGCCACGCGCAAGTCGATCTGGCCGGCGATGTACCCGCAGCTGCTCGCGCTCGTCCGCGAGCACCGCTCGACGATCATCTTCGTCAACAACCGCCGCGGCGCCGAGCGCCTCGCGCTGCGGCTCAACGAGCTGGCGGCCAAGCAGGACGAGGAGGCCGAGCGCGCCGTCCAGGAGATCGCGCGCGCCCACCACGGCTCGCTGGCCCGCGAGGAGCGCCTCGTCGTCGAGGAGCAGCTGAAGGCCGGTCAGCTCCCCTGCCTGGTGGCGACCTCCTCGTTGGAGCTCGGCATCGACATGGGCGCCGTCGACCTCGTCCTCCAGGTCGAGTCCCCCAAGTCGGTCTCGCGCGGCCTGCAGCGCATCGGCCGCGCCGGCCACTCCGTCGGCGACACGTCCAAGGGACGCATCTTCCCGAAGTTCCGCGCCGACCTGCTCGAGTGCGCCGTCGTCGTCAAGCTGATGCGCGAGGGCAAGATCGAGCCGACGGTCGTCCCGCGCAACCCGCTCGACGTGCTATGCCAGCAGATCGTGGCGATCGCCGCGGGCGTCGAGGCCGACGCCGACGGCGCGCCGGTCCTGGTCGACGACCTGTACGGGTTGATCACCAGGACCTACACCTACGCCGAGTTGTCGCGCGAGCTGCTGGAGAACGTCCTCGACATGCTCGACGGGCGCTATCCGAGCCAGGAGTTCGGCGAGCTGCGCCCGCGCATCGTGTGGGACCGCGTGGCCGGGACGATCCGCCCGCGCAAGGGCGCGCGCCAGCTGGCGGTGACCAACGCGGGCACGATCCCCGACCGCGGGCTCTACGCCGTCGTGCTGCCCGACGGGCGCCGCGTCGGCGAGCTCGACGAGGAGATGGTCTACGAGGCGCGGCCGGGCCAGGTCTTCCTGCTCGGCGCGTCGTCGTGGCGGATCGAGGAGATCCAGCGCGACCGCGTCGTCGTCTCGCCCGCGCCGGGCGTCCCGGGCGCCGTGCCGTTCTGGAAGGGCGACTCCGTCGGCCGGCCGAAGGAGCTGGGCCGCGAGATCGGCGCGTTCAGCCGCTGGGCCGTCGACCAGACCCCGGAGCTGCTGGAGGCCGAGTACGACCTCGACCCGCTCGCCGCCCGCAACCTGGTGGACTTCCTGCGCGAGCAGCAGGAGGCGACGCGGGTCGTGCCCAGCGACCGCACGATCGTCGTCGAGCGCTTCCGCGACGAGATCGGCGACTGGCGCCTGTGCGTCCTGTCGCCCTTCGGCGGCCGCGTCCACGCCGCGTGGGCGCTGGCGCTCAGCGCGAAGATCCGCGACGAGGCCGGGCTGGAGTCCGACGCGATCTGGTCCGACGACGGGATCATCGTCCACCTCCCCGACGCCGACGAGCCGCCCGGCGCCGACTTGGTGTTGTTGGATCCCGACGACCTCGAGGACATGGTCGTCGCCGAGCTCGGGTCCTCCGCGCTCTTCGGCGCGCGCTTCCGCGAGAACGCCGGGCGCGCGCTGCTGATCCCGCGCGCCTACCCGGGCAAGCGCACGCCGCTGTGGCAGCAGCGCCTCAAGGCGCAGTCCCTGCTGGAGGTCGCCAAGCAGTACAGCGACTTCCCCATCATCTTGGAGACCTACCGCGAGTGCCTGCGCGACGTCCTCGACG
>JAOPZD010000288.1 GCA_025964295.1 Conexibacter sp. | reverse complement strand
CAGATCGTCGGGGCGGCCAGCGGCGGGATCAGCAGCACCGGCAGGTGGCGCGTCCGTTCCTCCGGCGCCAGGTACTGGAAGACCGTGCCCTTGGGCGCCTCGTCGACGATCCGGGCCGGCGTGCGACGCAGGTCGGCGACGCCGCCCTTGACCACCATGTCGAAGGCGTTGGCGGCGGCGTGGGCGACGCGATCGGGCGTGGGCAGCGAGGGGATCACCGGCGCCCGGCAGTCTGGCGCATCGTGAAGTCCTCCAGCGCCGCGACGAAGCGCTCGGGATCCTCGACCTGCGGGCAGTGGCCGACGCCGTCGAGCAGGACGTAGGTCGTGTTGGGCAGCGCGTCGAGGATCCGGCGCGCGCCCTGGTGGGTGACCATGCGGTCGCGGTCGCCCCACACCAGCAGGACCGGCACGCGGACGTCGGCCAACGCGAAGCAGTCGTGCAGCTCGGGCAGCAGGCGGCGGCCGTTGGCCAGGACGCCGGCGACCGCGTCACGCGTGCTGTGGTGCGCGGTGAAGGACGCGATGACCTCGGCGGCGACGGCGCGCGGCGCCGCGAAGGCCAGCGCGCGGTAGGCCTCGCCGACGACGGTCCGGACGAGCAGCTCGGGCAGCGGGACCGGCGCGGCGAGCAGCGCGCGGACGAACGGGTTGCGCTCGATGAGCCCGAACCAGCGCGGCATGTCGAGGCCGGCGGGGGCGACGGGGACGATCGCCGCGAGCGGGAGGTCGGGCTCCTCGCCGGCGCGCAGGGCGATCGCGCCGCCCAGCGAGTTGCCGCACAGGACGACCGGCGCGCCTCCGGCCTCCTCGGATGCGTGCCCGACGGCGGCGCGCGCGAACGTGCGGTACTGGTCCAGGACGGGCGCGTCGGGCGTGAGGCGGTCGGCCGCGCCGTAGCCGGGGAGGTCGACGGCCAGCGCGCGGCGGCCGCGGCGGGCGAGCAGGTCCAGCGCGCGGCGCCAGGTGTCGGCGGAGTCCGCGAAGCCGTGCAGGAGCACGAGCGGCGGGCCGTCCCCCTCGAGCTCGAGCGCGCGCGTCCGGACGCCGCCGAGCGTGAGCCGATGCTCGACCAGCGGCTCGCGCATCAGCCGCCGGCGGCTGGCGCCTGCTGCTGGGACGGCGCGCCGGCGCCCGCGCCTTGGGCGACGAAGTCCTTGCTGCGCACGAGGACGAGCGCGGAGACGGCGCCGGCCAGCGCGAGGACCGCGGCGACGACGAGGATCTCGTTCAGCGCGCCGGTCCAGCCGGTGATGAACGCCTCGCGGGCAGGGCCGGCGCCCGCGACGCGCGGGTTGCCCTGCGCGAGGACCTCGGCGGGCGGCAGGTGCGCGCCGCGGCCCTGCGGGCCGAGCGCGTCGATGATCTTCGACGTGACCGCCGACTGGAAGATCGCGCCGAGCCCCGCGATCCCGGTGGCGATCCCGACCTGGCGGAAGGTGCTGTTGACGCCGGAGGCCATCCCGGCCCGCCGCGGGTCGACGACGCCGACGGCGGTCGACGCGATCGCCGGGTTGGTCAGACCGACGCCCGCGCCGCTGAGCAGGAAGCCGGGCAGCAGCGCGGTCCACCCGGAGGTGGCGTCCAGCCCGCTCATCAGCAGCAGGCCGACGCCCACGAGGCCGAGGCCGATGGCCATCAGGTAGCGGACCGGGACGCGCTCGGTGAGGTTGCCCGACAGCGCGGCGAAGAAGAACGACAACACGGTCGTCGGGAGGAAGCGCAGGCCGGCCTCCAGCGGCGAGTAGCCGAGGATGTTCTGCATGAACAACGTCAAGTACAGGAACATCGCGAAGATCGAGCCCGACAGCGCGAAGGCCACGATCGACGCGCCGACGAACGTCGGCTTGCGAAACAGCGTGAGGTCGAGCATCGGCCGCTCCTGGCGGCGCTCGACGAGCACGAAGACGGCGAGCAGCGCCACGGCGCCGACCAGCAGCCCGACGATGATCCCGCTGCCCCAGCCCTCGGAGTTGCCGCGCACCAGCGCGAAGACCAGAGCGAACAGCGCCGCCGAGAAGGTCACGAGCCCGGCCCAGTCGATCGGCGCGGGATCCGGGTCCTTGCTCTCGCGCACCATCCGCAGCGTCACCGCGATCGCGGCGAGGCCGATCGGCAGGTTGACGAAGAAGATCGACTGCCAGCTGATCTGCTCGACGAGCACGCCGCCGACCAGGGGGCCGACGGCGACCGACGCTCCGGTGGTCGCGCCCCAGATGCCCAACGCGGTGCCGCGCTCGCGGCCGCTGAACGCGGCGGCGAGCAGGGCCAGCGAGGTGGCGAACATCCCGGCGCCGCCGACGCCCTGCAGCGCGCGGGCGAGGTTCAGCGCGGTCGGGCTCGTCGACAGGCCGCAGAGGACCGACGCGACGGTGAACAGCGCGAGGCCGGCGACGAAGACGCGGCGGCGCCCGAGGCGGTCGGCCAGCGAGCCGGCGGTCAGCAGGAACGCGGCGAGGGTCAAGGCGTAGGCGTCGACCACCCACTGCAGGTCCTGGAACGACGATCCGAGGTCCTTCTGGATGTCGGGCAGCGCGACGTTGACGATCGTGACGTCGAGCAGCAGCATGAACGTCGCGACGCAGACGGCGCCGAGCGTCCACCAGCGGCGGGGATCGGCCTGGGGAGGGGAGTCGCTCATGGTTGCGGAGTGAACTACCCGCAGGCGCGCGCGGCAAGCGCGGCGGGCACGCGCGGGGTCGGCGTCAGTCGTTCAGCACGCCGTCGACCACCGCGCCGGCCGACGCGCGGAGGTGCTGGCGGAGCACGTCGGGGCCGTGAGCCTCGAGGTCGGCGACGAGCTGCAGGTGCTCCTCGGCGAGGCGCGCGAACGTGTAGTGCGGGCGGACCTGCAGGAGGAAGAGGCGGGTCTGCGCGGTCAGGCGGTCGTGGACGGCCTCGATGCGCGGGGAGCGCGCGGCGCGGACCAGCGCCGTGTGCAGGTCGGCGTGCGCGCGCGAGACGGTCGGCCAGCCGGGCCGCGCGCGGCGGCAGGCGCGGGCCAGCACCTCGGCGGCCTCGTGGACCGACGGGGGCAGGCGGTCGCCGTGGCGGGCCAGCGCAAGGTGGGCGGCCTCGACCTCCAGCGCGGCGCGCAGCTCGTACAGCGCGACGATCGCGTCGGCGTCGAGGCCCGCGACGCGCGCACCGCGGTTGGGGGCGATGACGACGAGGCCCTCATCGGCGAGCGTCCGCAGCGCGGCGCGCACGGTGTGGCGCGCGGCGCCGTGGATCTCGACGAGGTCGGCCTCGACGAGGCGGAAGCCGGCGGGGAGCTGGCCGTCGAGGATCTGCTCGCGCAGCAGCGCGGCGACGCGGTCGACGACGGTGGCGCGGGCCACGCCGCTCGCCGCGGCGCTCACGCGATCACCTCCGTGCCGATCGCCGTGTGCGGCGGCTCGTCGGGGCGCCGGCGCGGCGCGGCGAGCACCGCAAGCCCGGCGAGGATCAGCACGATGCCGCCGATCGCGACGGCGCCGGGGCGCTCGCCGAGGACGATCGCGCCGAGCAGCGCGGCGGTCACCGGCTCGGCGAGCGTGAGCGTCGCGACCTCGTTGGCGAGCAGGTGGCGCAGGCCGCTGGCGAACAGGATGTAGGCGATGGCGGTCGGCACGGCGCCGAGCCAGAGGGCCATCGCGGCGCCGCCGGCGCTGGTCAGCCAGCCGACGTCGCCGAAGACCAGGACGGGGACGAGCAGGATCGCGCCGCAGCCGAAGAGCCGGGCCATCACGGGCTCGACGCCGTGGCCGGCGTCGAGGAGGCGCTTGGAGGCCAGGGTGAACGCGGCGTAGGAGGCGCCCGCGCCGACGGCGAGCACGACGCCGGGCGCGCTGACTTCCGAGCCGCCGCCGGCGAGCGCGAGCGTGGCGACGCCGGCGCAGGCCAGGGCCGTGGCCATCGCCCAGGCGCGGTCGGGGACGCGGCGGTCGATCAGCCAGCCGCCGAGGCCCGCGAGCGCCGGAGCCGAGCCCAGCGCCACGACGGTCCCGACCGCGACGCCGGTGTCCTTGACGGCCGCGAAGAAGCACAGCTGGTAG
>JAOPZD010000280.1 GCA_025964295.1 Conexibacter sp. | reverse complement strand
CAGGACGCCGGCGGCCGCCAGCGAGGACGGCGCGAGCGCGACGATCCCGGCGAGCGCCGCGCTGCGGGCCACGGCGATGGCGATCAGCACGACCGGCTGGCCGAGGCGGTCGATGATCCGGCCGGCGACCGGGCCGCCGATCGCCGCGCCCACCGCGAACGCGCCGGCCAGCGCGCCCGCCGTCGCGTAGGAGCCGTGCTCTGCGCGCGCGAGCAGCAGCAGCGCCAGCGGGACCATCGCCTCCGGCAGCCGGCCCACGAGGGCGCTGAGCAGCATGCGCAGCGCGAAGGGGCGCCGGACCAGGGCGCGCAGGTCGCTCATCGCGGTCGCACACTACGTAAAACCCCGGTCCGACCGCGCGAAGGCGGGGGGCCGCGGCGCTAGGGTCCGGCCCATGGCCGAGACCCCGGAGCTGCGCGCGTCGGACGCCGACCGCGACCAGGCGGCCGAGCTGCTGCGCGACGCCGCGGGCCAGGGGCGGCTGACCGTCGAGGAGCTCAACGAGCGGCTCGACGAGGCGTTCGCGGCGCGGACGCGCGCCGAGCTCGAGCGGCTGGTCGCCGACGTCGTGGTGCCCGGCGAGCCGGCGGCGCTGCCCGTCCGGCCGGGCGAGGGCGGGACGCGCTGGCTGATCTCCATCATGTCGGGCCATGACCGCCGCGGGCACTGGCGCGTCGGACCCAAGGTCATCAACTTCAACTTCTGGGGCGGCAGCGAGATCGACCTCAACGACGCCGAGCTGTCGGTGCCGCGCACGGAGATCCACATCATCTCGATCATGGGCGGCGCGGACGTCTGGGTCCCCGACGGGCTCGAGGTCGAGGTCTCGGACGTCTCGCTGATGGGCGGCAACGACATCAAGCTCGGCCGCGAGCGCCCGGCGCCGGGCGGGCCGGTGGTCCACCTGCGGCTGTTCTCGCTGATGGGCGGGACCAGCGTCCGGCGCGGGCGCAAGCTGACGCGGGCCGAGCGCCGCGCGGCCAAGCTCGAGCGCCGCGAGCAGCAGCGCCTCGAGCGGCGCGACGGCGACGCCTAGCGCACGCGGTTGAGGTTCGTCGCCGCGGCGAGCAGCTGCCGGGGCGCCGCCGAGCCGTCGGCCGGCACCTCCATGACCTCCTCGCCGTCCCCGTAGGCGAGCGTCTTGTCGTCCAGCCAGGCGATCTGGTCGTCGATCGAGCCGTCGTGGTTGACCTCGGTCTCCTTGCCGGTCCGGAGGTCGAGGACGTGGAAGCGCCACTGGAACGGCTTGCCGACGCGCGCCTTGAAGCCGATGCGGGTGCCGTCGGGCGACAGCGACGGGCACTCGATGCCGTCGCGGACCACGGTGACCTGCTTGGTCGCCGGGTCGCCCTTGACGAGGTAGTGGTGGTCGCCGGTGCCCAGCGTCGCGTAGAACCGCGCGCCCTGGCCGGTGAACGTCACGCCCCAGAAGTTGAAGTCGCGCTGCTCGAGCGTCTTGCCGTCCTGGACCACCTTGTAGTCCTCGAGGTCGCCGAGCGACTTGGCCGCGGCGACGTCGTAGACCCGCGTGCGCGTGGAGAACGCGCCGGGGTTGGCGTAGCCGTCGCCGCCGACGAACGTCGTCGACGCGGCGTAGCGGCCGTCGGGGGAGACGCGCGCGCGGCTCGGCGAGCCGGGCATCGACACCTTCCCGGTCACCTTCTGGCGCGCGTCGAAGAAGCGGGCCTCGAAGGCCGGCGTGGGCAGCGAGCGCGACTGGGCGAGGCAGATGCCGGCGCCCGCGGCGAAGGCGACGCGCTGGCAGGTCAGCTTGCCCAGCTGGCGGCGCCCGCTCGGCCCGATGATCACCAGCCGGCCCCAGGCCTTGGGGTGCTTGCGATCGCGGTCGAGGAGCAGCATGTCGCCCTTGGCGATCCGCACGGCGGGCGCCGAGGCGGCCGGGATCGTCGGGTCGGACTTGCCGCTGCCCAGCGCGGCGATCACGACGTAGCCGACGATCACCACGACGGTGACCGCGGTGATCGCGACGAACAGCCCGACGCGGCGCTGGCGGGTCATGGCCGGCACCCTAGACCGCGGCCGGCCGCGGGCGGCCGCGCAGCAGCAGGACGACGGCGGTCGCGACCAGCGCGACGGCCAGCCCGGCGGTGAAGACGACGAACGCGACGTGCACGCCGGCCGTCGCCCACAGCGCGCCGAAGGCGATCGAGGCGCCGAACTGCGCGAGGCCGGTCGCGGTGCCCAGAGCCGCCAGGCCCGTGCCGCGGACGGCCTCGGGGACGGCGGCGGAGCCCAGCGCGGCGAGCACGCCGTCGGTGCAGGCGTAGAAGAAGCCGAGGCCGAGCAGCGTCGCGGGCAGCAGCAGGTGGCTGTGGGCCCCGGAGAGCAGGACGACGTAGAGCGCGAGCAGCACCGCGTAGCCGAAGGTGAACACCTTGGCGCGGCCGATGCGGTCCGACAGCCGGCCGGCGGGCACGGCCATCACCATGAAGATCGACGACGTGCCGACGTAGAGCAGTGGGAAGAGGCTGTCGGCGAGGTCGAGGCGGTCGTCGAGCTGGAGGTAGAGGAAGGCGTCGCCGATGGTCGCCAGGCCGAGCAGGAAGGCGATCACGGTGAGGCCGGCGAGCGGGGTGCCGGCCATCAGCGCGCGGGCGCCGCGGAGGGTGAGGCGCGGCTTCTCGGGCTGCTCCTGGGACTCGGCCGCGGGCGCCGCCGTCGCGTGCTCCGCCACGCGCTCCGGGTCCCGCGCGGGGTCCTCGACGAGCAGCAGCAGGATCGCCACGCCGATGAGCGCGAAGCAGAACGAGATCAGGAAGATGCCGTGGTACTCGTTGGGCGTCAGCGCCAGCAGCGCGAAGCCGAGCAGCGGGCCGAGCATCGCCCCGCAGGTGTCCATCGCGCGATGCACGCCGAACGCGGTGCCGAGCTCGTCGGCCGGGCTGCTCAGCGAGATCATCGCGTCGCGGGGCGCGGTCCGGATGCCCTTGCCGATGCGGTCGAGCAGCAGGACGGCGGCGATCCCGCCGAACGCGGTCGTCGCCAGCAGGCCGAGCTTGCAGATCGCCGACAGGCCGTAGCCGACGCCCGCGATCTCACGGTAGCGGCTCATCCGGTCGGCGACGAAGCCGAAGATCAGCCGGGCGAACGCCGAGCCGCCCTGGTAGATCCCGTTGAGCACGCCGTACTGGAACGGGTTGAGCCCGAGGACGTGGACGGTGTAGAGCGGCAGGATCGCCGAGACCATCTCCGACGAGATGTCGGTGAACAGGCTCGTCAGCCCGAGCAGCAGCACGGTGCGGGCGACGAAGGGGCGGCCTGCCTGCTTGGCGGCGGCGAAACCGCGGCGGGCGCGCAGGAGGGCGACGGAGTCCGAGACTTGGTACATGGTGAGCGGGGCGATCGGTGGATCGCTCGGCGCAGACGGTAGATGCGGGCGGCGATTTCGGGCCTGGCCGATCGGGGAGGGAGGCCGCGGAGGCCTGGCCGTCCGATCGGGCTGGACCGCGGGGCCGAAGTTCGGCGAGGTTGGCCAGAACTCCGTAGACGATCGGCGGGATACGGGGTAGGGTTCGTCCAGGTTGACCAATGCCATGAGCGATCCCGGCCCCGCCCAGCTCGACCTCATCCGCCGCTACGCGCGCACCATGCGCGAGATGCACGCCGACGCGATGAAGGCCCGCGGCCCGCGCATCGGCGCTGCCGGCGCCCGCCAGCGCGCCACGAGTCAGGCCGCGAAGGCGATGACGGGCCGCACCACGGCGATGGGCCGCGACCGCGGCACGCCGACGCTCCCGGCGTCCTAGCCACGGCCCCGGCGGGCTCGCCCGCTAGGCTCGGCCGGGGAATGGCGCGAATCCCGACCAACATCTCCGACCACATCGGCAACACGCCGATGGTCCGCCTCAGCCGCCTCGAGCCCGAGGGCGTGGAGCTCTACGGCAAGCTGGAGGCCTACAACCCGGGCGGCTCGGTCAAGGACCGGATCGGCATCGCGATGATCGAGGCCGCCGAGGCCGAGGGGCGGATCGAGCCGGGCCGGACGACGATCGTCGAGGCGACGTCGGGCAACACCGGTATCGCGCTGGCCTTCGTCTGCGCGGCCAAGGGCTATGAGCTGGCGATCTTCCTGCCCCAGGGCATGTCGCGCGAGCGCGAGGCGCTGCTCAAGCTCTACGGCGCGCGCGTCGAGATCGTCGAGTCGATGGGCGGGATGGACGAGGCGGTCAACGCGGCGCGCAACGCCGCCGCGACCGGCGAGGCCTTCCTGCCCGACCAGTTCTCCAACCCCGCCAACCCGGAGGCCCATCGCCTCGGGACCGGGCCGGAGATCCTGAAGGCCATGGACGACAAGGTCGACATCTTCGTCGCGGGGGTCGGCACCGGCGGGACGATCACCGGCGTCGGCGAGGCCATCAGGTCGGTCAACCCGAAGGCGCAGATCATCGCCGTCGAGCCCGCCGGCTCCGCCGTGCTCAGCGGCAAGGGCCCCGGGCCGCATCGCATCCAGGGCATCGGCGCGGGCTTCGTCCCGGCGGTCCTGGACCGCGAGGTCATCGACGAGGTCCTGCCCGTCAGCGACGACGACGCGATCGCGACCGCCCACCTCGCCGCCGCCCGCGAGGGCGTCCTGGCCGGGATCTCCTGCGGCGCCGCGCTGTGGGGCGCCATCGAGGTCGGCAAGCGCCCGGAGAACCGGGGCAAGCGGATCGTCACGGTCCTGCCGGACTCGGGCGAGCGCTACATCTCGGCGCCGTTCTTCGCGCCCCAGTAGGCCTCACACGGTGACGGTGGGGGCGAGCGTGGAGGCCTCGCCCAGCGCCCAGGCCTCCATCGCCGGCCACGGCCCGTAGCCCGCCTCGGCGTTGAGGTGCCCCGCGCCGGGCAGGAGGTCGACGACGCACTCCAGCGGGCCGCCCCAGTGCTGCGCCGCGCCGCGGCCCGGGCAGTAGGGGTCGTTGTCGGAGCAGACCAGGCGCGTGTGGCGGGCCGCGGCGTCGATCGCCGCCTTGTCGGCGCCGGTCGGGTAGAAGCGCGCCAGCTCGGGGACCTTGGCGCCCGGGCACGGCGGCGCCACCAGGACGACGCGGTCGACGCGCTGCTGGGGCCGGATCTCGGCGGCCTCGCGCAGCCACAGCACGCAGCCCAGCGAGTGCGCGATGACGACGCGCTCCCCGTCGCCCTTGGCCAGCGCGCGCACCTCGCGGTGCAGCGCGGCGCCCCAGCGGTCCGGGCACGGGACGTCGCACTCGGGCAGGTCGGGGTACTGGACGTGGGCGCCCGCGTCCCGGAGGCGTCCGGCCAGCCAGGTCTGCCAGTGGTCGGGGCCGGACCCCTGCCAGCCGTGGAGGATCAGCGCGCGAAGCCCGGCCATCGTGTCGAGTACGGTAATGGGAATGCTGGGCCTCGGCACCCTGCGCCGCGTCACGCGTGAGCTGCGCCTCGACATCGCGGCGGCGCACGAGCGCGATCCCGCGGCCCGCGGCGTGTCCTCCGCCGAGGTCCTGATCGCGTGGCCGGGCGTCCAGGCCGTGCTCGCCCACCGCGTCGCGCACGCGCTGCACGACTCCGGGGTCCCGGTCGCCCCGCGGGCCATCGCCTACCTGTCGCGCCTGGTCACCGGCGTCGAGATCCACCCGGCGGCCAACGTCGGCGACGGGCTGTTCATCGACCACGGCATGGGCGTCGTCATCGGCGAGACCGCCGACATCGGCGACGACGTCACGCTCTACCAGGGCGTCACGCTGGGCGGCACCGGCTTCGCGACCGGCAAGCGCCATCCGACTGTCGGCGACAACGTCACCATCGGCTCGGGCGCCAAGCTGCTCGGGCCGATCGAGGTCGGCCACGGCGCGAAGGTCGGCGCCAACTCCGTCGTCATCACCGACGTCCCGCCGAACTCGACGGTGGTCGGCAACCCCGGCCACGTCGTCCGCGTCGACGGCCGCCGGCCGGAGGGTCCCGACGCCGACTGGATCCACCTCCCGGACCCCGTCGCCGAGGCGATCCGTGAGCTGTCGGGCCGGCTCACCGAGCTCGAGGCGCGGCTGGCCGCGCTGCACGGCGAGGAGCCGCCCGCGCAGGTCCGCCGGCTGCGCCCCGTGCGCGGCCGCAACCCGGCCGGCGGCTAGCGCGACCCCGCCGGCGGCGCCTTGTGGCGGCTGCTGTGAGGCGTCCAGCGCGGGCGTTGATGGTGGTGCGGAGCGTCCGTGGGTCGGCGATGACGGCGGGAAGCGGGTGAGCGACGCCGCCGCTTGGAGTGTGGCTCCGCCTTGGTGGCGGCCCGGGGGGCGGTTCGGGACCGAAGCGACACCCGGTCGGGCATCGAGGGACGACTGAACCACGCCCTCGGGGGTTGAGTCGTCCCTCGACG
>JAOPZD010000175.1 GCA_025964295.1 Conexibacter sp. | reverse complement strand
GCAGGACCTCGTCGGCGCGATCGCCAACGAGGCCGGGCTGAACGGACGGCAGATCGGCGCGATCGAGATCGCCGAGCGGTTCTCGCTGGTCGAGGTCCCCGAGGGGTCGGCCGACCACGTCGTCTCCGTGCTGCGCGGCCGCACCATCAAGGGCAAGAAGACCACGGTCCGCCGCGAGCGCTTCGGGACCCCCAAGCCGCGCGCTCACCGCAGCGCCTGAGCGCCTGCGGCGAATCTCCGTGCGGCGGTGGTAGGTTCTCCCACCGGCCGCACGGGAACGCTGCCGCACACCGGTCAGGAGGTCTGAGGTGACCGAGGTACGGGAGCGGCGGTGGATCGCCGCCAGCCCGAGGGACGTCTGGAGGGTCCTCAGCGCCATCGAGCGCTACCCCGACTGGTGCCCGTGGGCGCGCGCGGCGCTGGGCAGCGACCGGCCGGCCGGGCTCGGCGTCGCCTACGAGCAGCACGGCGGCGTCCTGACGCCGGTGCGGGCGCGGTCGCGCTGGCGGATCGTGGAGTTCGACCCGCCGCGGCGGCAGGTCCACCGCGCCGAGGACGCGCCGCTGGCGGCGTCCTTCGACCGGATCTTCGAGCTGCGCTCCGACGGCGGCGACGGCACGTGGCTGACGCTCGCGGTCCGCTACCGCCCGGCGCTGGGCCTGGCGGGCCGGATCCTGGACCGCGCGCTGCTGCGCTCGCTGCAGGCGCGGCGGCTGCCGGTGGCGCTGGACGGCATCGAGCGCCTCGCCCGCGCGCCGGGTCCCACCGCGGTCTCCTAGGTTCGCCGTCCTGCGGGTAGCCACAGGCTTCCGCAGCCAAACGAGACGAGGAGGACCGGCATGCCGGCGAAGGGCCACGCGCAGTGGAAGGGCGATCTGAAGGGCGGCAGCGGGTCGTTCACGGCCGGTGACTCGATCACCGGCGACTACTCCTACAAGTCGCGGTTCGAGGACGGGCCGGGCGCCAACCCCGAGCAGCTCATCGCCGCCGCGCACGCGTCGTGCTTCTCGATGGCGCTGTCGAACATGCTGGCCGAGGCGGGCACGCCGCCCGACTCCGTCGACACCGACGCGGTCGTCACGCTGCGGATCGTCGACGGCGCGCCGACGATCACCAAGATCGAGCTGACGACGGTCGGCACGGTGCCCGGGATCGACGCCGCGGCGTTCGCCGAGCACGCTCAGGCGGCCAAGGCCGGCTGCCCGGTCAGCCGGGCGCTGGCCGGCGTGCCGGAGATCACGCTGGACGCGTCGCTGGCCGGGAGCTAGCCCGCGGCGGCGTCCTGGCCCTCGGCCGCGGCGTAGAGCGCCTCGATCGCGCGGGCCTGGCCGACCGCGTCGGCGCGCCCCAGCAGCGGGGCGCGCTCGCCGCGGGCGGCGGCCTCGACGTCGGCGAGCTGCAAGGCGTAGTGGTCGACCCGCGGTGCGTCGATGCGCTCGACGCCGTCGTCGCGACGGACCTCGATGACCGGCTCGCGGGCGTGCCAGGGGTCGAGCAGGGCCAGCGAGCCGTCCTCGCCGATGACCTCCAGCTCGCTGCGATGCGGGCCGACGAGGCCGCAGTCGAACGTGGCCAGGACGTCGTCGTCGAACGCGAGCAGGCCGGTGAGCAGGAGGTCGACGTCGTCGCCGCCGCGGACGCGCTGCGCGTCGACCGCGCGCGGCTCCCCGCCGGCCAGCGCGCGGGCGCCCGAGACGCAGTAGCAGCCGACGTCCATGAGGGCGCCGCCGTCCAGCGCGCGGACCAGGCGCGGGTCGCCGGGCGGCGCGACGCCGCCGGAGAACGCCGCGCGGATTAGGCGCACGCGGCCGATCGCGCCCTCGGCGATCAACCGCTGGGCCTGGGCGACCTGCGGGTGGTGGCGCCACATGAAGCCCTCGGTCAGTACGAGGCCCTCGGCGTCGGCGACGTCGAAGGCGGCCTCGACCTCGGCGGCGCGGCGCGACAGCGGCTTCTCGCAGAGCACGTGCTTGCCGGCCTTCAGCGCCCGCGTGGCCCACGGGAGGTGCAGCGCGTTGGGCAGCGAGACGTAGACGACGTCGACCTCCGGGTCGGCGAGCAGCGCCTCGTAGGAGCCGTGCGCGCGAGGGATGCCCTTCGCCGCCGCGTAGGCCTGCGCCCGGGCGGCGTCGCGCGAGGCGACCGCGACGACGTCGGCGACCCCGGCGCCCAGGATCGCGTCGTTGATCCTGGCCGTCGAGAGCAGGCCCCAGCGCAGGTCGCTCATCGCAGCACGCCCGGCAGCCACGCGGCGACCGCGGCGGCGACGGCCGGGACGTCGGACTTGAGGCCGTGGTCGCCGGTGATCTGGACGACCTCGCGGCCGGGCGCGGCGGGCGGCATCCCGAAGCGATCGGTCCGGCCCTGGACGACGAGCACGGGGACGCCGGCGGCCTCCAGCTCGGGCAGGCGCGTCTTGGGCTCGGCCGCCGGGTCGCGCTGCGGCGCGTGCAAGGGGAAGGCGAGGCAGAGGACGCCGATCGCGCGGGTCGGCGCGGCGGTCCGGCAGGCCACGCGCGCGCCGGAGGAGCGCCCGCCCGTGATGAGCGGGAGGCCGTGCAGCGGGCCGGCGGTG
>JAOPZD010000152.1 GCA_025964295.1 Conexibacter sp. | reverse complement strand
CCTGCGTGGCGATCTTGCCCGCCACCTCGCTCATCGGCGCCAGCAGCGGCAACCGCCCACTGCGGTCGGTCACCGTCTCATAGGCGATGCACGTCGCACCCGAGTCCATCAACCCCCTGGTCAACTCCGCGTCCGGCGCCAGGTGCAGGTAGGTGAACAACGTGTGGCGCGCCTCGAGCAGCGCCACCTCCTCGGGCTGGGGCTCCTTGACCTTGACGATCATGTCACTGCCCGCGAACACCGCCGCGGCATCGGGCACGATCGCCGCGCCCTGCTCGACGTACTCCTCGTCGGGGATCGCGGAGCCCGTCCCCGCGCCGTGCTGGATGAGCACCTCGTGACCGCGATCGACCAGCTCGCGCACGCCCGCAGGCGTGATCGCCACCCGGTACTCGTCGGTCTTGATCTCGGTGGGGACGCCGACCTTCATGGCCTTCTTCGAACCTCTCTCGTGGGGGATGCGGCTTAGTTGACGAGCTCGCGGCCGCGCAGGGCCAGCCAGAACTCGATGCGGTCGCGGGCGCTGGCGAGGTCGCGCCCCGTCAGCTCCTCGATCTTGCGGATGCGATAGCGCAGCGTGTGGCGGTGGCAGTACAGCCGCCGCGCGGCGGCCTCCCACTGCCCGTTGCACTCGATGAAGGCCTCGAGCGAGCGCATCAGCTCGCCTCCGTAGTGGCCCTCCCCCGTCTCGATCGGGCCGAGCAGGGACTCGCAGAACAGGCGCAGCGCGTCGGAGTCCTGGAGCGAGAGCAGCAGCTGGAAGGAGCCGAGGTCGCGGTAGGTCGCGATCGTCGGCTTGGCGGCGCCGCCGCCGTGGCCGTTGGGGGCGCCGTTGCCGTTGAGCTCGGCGCCGACCGGGCGCCCGAGCGTCCTGGCCTCCAGCGCGCAGCGCGCCTCGTGGTAGGCGCGGCGCGCGTCGCCGGCCGCGACGGCTCGTCCCGCGCCGGCGGCGGGCGCGGTCCCGAGCTTGGTCACGACGCGGTCCAGCACGCGCTGGGAGAGCTCGAAGAGCTCCTCGTCGAGGAAGCCCGGCAGCAGCGCGGTGACGTGGTTGTTGGCCGTGGCGACCAGCCCGCTGACGGCCTCGTCGCGCAGCGCGCCGACCAGCGCGGCCTCGCACGCCTCGGCGCCTCCGCCCTTGCCCGCGGTGCGCGCAGGCGGCAGCAGGACCAGCGCGGTCACGCGGCCGCCGAGGCCGAAGGGCTCCAGCCGCCGCGTCAGGTCGGTCCCGGCGACCGTCCCGCTGACCAGCTCGGAGAGCACGTCGCCGGCCAGCCGGCGCTCGGTCGACGACGCCACGTGGCGGCGCAGCAGCTCCAGCGCGACGACGGTCACCGCCTGGTGCAGCACGACGCGGTCGAACTCCGACAGCCCGCCGGAGTCCTTGACGGCGACCAGCCACGCCTGCGGCAGCCCGGTCGTCTCGGCGCCGGCGACCGGCAGCGCCAGCGCGCGCGGAGCCAGCTCCGGATGCGACGGGACGAAGCCGCGCGCCTCGGTGCGGCGCGCGCGCTCGCGCAGCTCGGCGCCCACCGCCGTGAGCGCGTCGTCGGGCAGCTCGCGCCGGAACGCGTGCAGCGCCTGCGGCTCGCCGCGGCCGTCGAAGACGACGGTCGTCCCGCCGATCAGCGTCGCCAGCGCCGCGGCGATCGCGTCCAGCCCGCGCTCGGAGAGGACGATGCGCTGCAGGCGCTCCTGGACGGCGATCGACCGCTGCAGCAGCGCGTACTGCTCGTTGACCAGCCGCGCGAACGCCTTCTCGGTGATGGCGATGAACGGCGTGTCGTAGGGGATCTCGACCAGCGGGAAGTCCCGCTCGGCGGCCGCCTCGAGGAGCGCCGGCGGCACCTCGGCGTGGCCGAAGCCGACGCCGAAGCCCAGGCCCGCCAGGCCGTGGTCGGCCAGCCGCGCGACGTAGGCGCGCTGCTCCTCGGGCGTCGCCAGCGACAGGCCCGTGGTCAGCAGGAGCTCGCCGCCCGACAGCCACGGGGTCGGGTCCGCGAGCTCGGAGATGTGCACCCAGCGCACGGGCGCGTCGAGGTTCGCCTCACCGGCGAGGACCCCGACGTCCAGGTCCCTCAGGAGCTCGCGGACGGTCAGCATCAGCTAGCCGACGTGCATCCGGCGCGAGGCCTCTTCGAGGACGGGACGCAGGATGCCCTCGATCTCGGCGAACTGCTCGGGCCCGGCGATCAGCGGCGGCGAGAGCTGGATGACCGGGTCGCCGCGGTCGTCGGCACGGCAGATCAGCCCGCGCTCGAAGAGCTCGGCGGAGAGGAAGCCGCGCAGCAGCGTCTCGGACTCCTCGTGGCTGAAGGACTCCTTGGTCCCCTGGTCCTTGACCAGCTCGATCGCCTGGAAGTAGCCCGCGCCGCGGACGTCGCCGACGATCGGGATGTCGCGCAGCCCGTCGAGCATCCCGCGGAAGGCCGGCTCGTTGGCGCGGACGTTGCCGAGGATGTCCTCGTCCTCGAAGACCGCGATGTTGGCCAGCGACACCGCCGCGGAGACCGGGTGGCCGCCGAACGTGATGCCGTGGGTGAACGACGTCGTGCCGTGCGCGAAGGGCTCGAAGACCTTCTCCGAGGCGATCACCGCGCCCATCGGCGCGTAGGCCGAGGTGATGCCCTTGGCGGTCGTGATGATGTCGGGCTGGTAGCCGAAGCGCTGCGCGCCGAACCACTCGCCGAGCCGGCCCCACGAGCAGATGACCTCGTCGGAGATGAAGAGGACGTCGTAGAAGTCGGCGATCTCCCGGACGCGGTCGAAGTAGCCCTCGGGCGGCACGAAGCAGCCGCCGGCGTTCTGGACCGGCTCGAGGATGATCGCGCTGACCGTGCTCGGGTCCTCGAACTCGATGCGCTGCGCGATCGCCTCCACCAGCTCCTCGGGCTTGTGGCCCTCGGGCAGGCGGTAGGTGTTCGTGTTGGCCACGTGGCAGCCGCCGGCGGGCAGCGGCTCGAAGGGCGCGCGCAGGTTGGCGATGCCCGTCGCCATCAGGCAGCCCATCGTCGTGCCGTGGTAGGCGGTCTCGCGCGCGATGACCTTGTACTTGGTCCCGTTGCCGCGGAGCTTGTGGTACTGGCGGGCCAGCTTGAGCGCGGACTCGACCGCCTCCGAGCCGCCGCTGGTGAAGAAGACGCGGTTGAGGTCGCCCGGCGCGAGCTCGGCGATCTTGGCGGCCAGCTCGATGGCGCGCGGATGCGCGTAGCTCCAGTTGGTGAAGAAGCCGAGCTCCTTCGCCTGATCGGCGCCGGCCTGCGCCAGTTCGGCGCGGCCGTGGCCGATGTTCGTGCAGAAGAGCGAGCTGAGCCCGTCGAGGTAGCGCTTGCCGTGCTGATCCCAGACGTAGCACCCGTCGCCGCGCACGATGATGGGCACCTCGGCGCCGTCGGCGTAGGAGCCCATGCGGCTGAAGTGCATCCACAGATGACGCTTGGCGAGCTCCTGGAGCTCGGCGTTGCTCGTCTCGGCGGTGGTCGCCATGCAGAGCCTCTCCCTTTTCTGCGTTGTCCGATCCGGCAGGCACGCCGTCGCGATGGACAACGGTACCCGGGCGCGTAGGCTCGCGGGTACTCGCAGGCCGCGCTGGCCCAACTTCTCCGAGAACCTTTGCCACATCGGCCAACCTGGAGGGTGCGAGGCTGCGCCCCGTTGGACGGTCTGCACGACATCCGCCTCATCGACCTGGCCAAGCGCTACGGGGAGGTTCGCGCCGTCGACGGCGTGAGCCTCGACATCGAGCGGGGCGAGTTCTTCACGATGCTCGGCCCCTCCGGCTCGGGCAAGACGACGACGCTGCGGCTGATCGCCGGCTTCGAGCTGCCCGACGCGGGCCGCGTCGAGCTGGGCGGCGCCGACGTCTCGCGGGTCCCGCCCTACGCCCGCGACGTCAACACCGTCTTTCAGGACTACGCGCTGTTCCCGCACATGACGGTGGCCGACAACGTCGCCTACGGGCTGCGGATCCGCGGGGTCGGCAAGGCGGAGCGACGCACGCGCGCCGGCGAGGCGCTGGCGATGGTCCGGCTGCCCGACGTCGGCGCGCGCAAGCCCGCGCAGCTCAGCGGCGGCCAGCGCCAGCGCGTCGCGCTGGCCCGCGCGATCGTCAACCGCCCGCGCGTCCTGCTCCTCGACGAGCCGCTCGGCGCGCTGGACCTCAAGCTGCGCCAGGAGATGCAGGGCGAGCTCAAGCGGATCCAGAGCGAGGTCGGGATCACCTTCGTCTACGTCACCCACGACCAGGAGGAGGCGCTGACGATGAGCGACCGCCTGGCCGTCTTCGACCAGGGCCGGATCGTCCAGGTCGGCGCGCCGGCCGAGGTCTACGAGCGTCCCGCGACGGAGTTCGTCGCCGGGTTCGTCGGGACGTCGAACGTCCTGCACCGCGGCGGGCGGCGGTTCACCGTCCGGCCGGAGAAGGTGCGGCTGCTGGCCGGGGCGGGCGCGGGCGACGCGGCGGCCGACGGGCTGGTCGTCGAGCGCGGGCGGGTGACCGACGTCAGCTACGTCGGGCCGCTCACGCGCTACGTCGTGGCGCTCGACGCGGGCGGCGAGCTGCAGGTGGTGCGACAGAACCTCGAGACGACCTCCGCGGAGGCGCTGGAGGAGCAGGGTCGGGAGGTACGGGTGGCCTGGCGCGAGGAGCACACCTCCGCCATCGCAGTTCAAACCGAGGAGGTAGGTCCATGAAGATCCGCATGTGGTTCGCGGTCCTGGCCGCCGTGGCACTGGTGGTCGCCGCCGGCTGCGGCAGCAGCGGCTCGTCGTCGGGCGGCGGCGGCTCGGGCTCGGTCAAGCCGGGCAGCGACGCCAAGCCGATGGCCAAGCTGGGCGCCGGCGAGGGCAAGTTGAACATCATCGCCTGGGCGGGCTACGCCGAGGACGGCTCGACCGACCCGAAGGTCGACTGGGTCACGCCGTTTGAGAAGTCGACCGGCTGCCAGGTCAACGTCAAGGTCGGCAACACCTCCGACGAGATGGTCACGCTGATGCGGACCGGCCGCTACGACGGCGTCTCGGCCTCGGGCGACGCGACGCTGCGGCTGATCGCCGGCGGCGACGTCGCGCCGGTCAACACGAAGCTCGTCCCCAACTACGCCGACGTCTTCGCGGGCCTGAAGGACAAGGGCTTCAACTCGGTCGACGGCCAGATGTACGGGATCCCGCACGGCCGCGGGGCCAACATCCTGATGTGGAACTCCAAGAAGATCTCCACGCCCCTGGACTCCTGGAGCGCGGTCTTCACCGACGCCGCCCAGAACAAGGGCAAGGTCACGGCCTACGACAGCCCGATCTACATCGCCGACGCGGCGCTGTTCCTCAAGGCGACCAAGCCGGACCTCAAGATCACCGATCCCTACGAGCTCAACGACGCGCAGTTCAGCGCGGCCGTCGACCTGCTCAAGGCCCAGCGCCAGAACATCGGCGAGTACTGGGCCGACTACACCAAGGAGCAGCAGGCCTTCGCCAACGGCAACTCGACGGTCGGCACGACGTGGCAGGTCATCGCCAACCTGCTGGAGGGCGACAAGGTGCCGGTCAAGACGACGCTGCCCAAGGAGGGCTCCACCGGCTGGTCGGACACGTGGATGATCGCCGACAAGGCCCAGCATCCCAACTGCATGTACAAGTGGATGAACTGGATCATCTCGCCGAAGGTCAACGCGCAGGTGGCGGAGTGGTTCGGCGAGGCGCCGTCCAACGCCAAGTCGTGCGACCAGACCTCCGACAAGTCGTTCTGCACGACGTTCCACGCGGCCGACGAGGCCTACTTCGACAAGGTGTCCTTCTGGACCACGCCGCGCAAGGACTGCGGTGACGACCGCGGCGCCTCGTGCAAGGACTACTCCGACTGGGTCCAGGCGTGGACGGAGATCAAGGGCTGATCGCAGCACCGCGCAGGTCGGCGGGCCGACGGCTCGCCGACCTGCTCCACGGCCGCCGGCGCGTCCAGGTGGGCCTCCTGCTCGCCGGCCCCCTGGGCTGGCTGGTGGTCGCCTACCTGGGCTCGCTCGCGGTGCTGTTCGTCGCCGCGTTCTGGCAGCTGGACGACTTCAGCGGCCAGATCGTCCACTCCTACTCCTTCGCGAACTTCCAGACGCTGTGGGAGGGGCACGTCTACCGCGAGATCGTCCTGCGGACGGTCGGGATCGCCGCCGCGGTGACGGTGACCGACGCGCTGCTGGCCTTCCCGATCGCGTTCTTCATGGCCAAGGTGGCGACCCCGCGCTCGCGCGCGCTGCTGACCGTCGCGGTGCTCATGCCCCTGTGGGCCTCCTACCTGGTCAAGGTGTACGCCTGGCGCACGATCCTCAACGAGGACGGGATCCTCAACTGGGCGCTGGCGCCGCTGGGGATCCACGGTCCGGGCTACGGGGTCGTCGCGACGTGGCTGGTGTTCTCCTACCTGTGGCTGCCCTACATGGTGCTGCCGATCTACGCGGGGCTGGAGCGGATCCCCAACTCGCTGCTCGACGCGTCCGGCGACCTCGGAGGCAAGCCGGGGACGACGTTCCGGCGGGTGGTGCTGCCGATGGCGCTGCCGGCGGTGGCGGCCGGCTCGATCTTCACCTTCTCGCTGACGCTGGGCGACTACATCACGCCGCAGCTGGTCAGCAGCAAGCAGTTCATCGGCAACGTGGTGTACGCCAACGTCGGCGTCGCGAACAACCTGCCGCTGGCCGCGGCGTTCGCCACCGTGCCGGTCTTCGTCATGATCGTCTACCTCCTGATCGCGCGGCGGTTGGGTGCCTTCGAGCAGCTGTAGGCCATGCACTTGAGCCGGGGCACGCGCTGGGCGCTGCGGATCGGGACCGGGCTGACGCTCGCGTTCCTCTACGCGCCGCTGATCGTCATCGCGATCTACGCCTTCAACGACCGGCGCACGGCGACGTGGCCGCCGCCGGGCTTCACGCTGGACTGGTTCGACAAGGCCTTCCACAACCAGGGCGTGCGCGACGCGCTGTGGACGTCGATCCAGGCCGGGCTCGGCGCGACGGCGATCGCGCTGGCGCTCGGGACGCTCGCGGCCTTCGCGGTGGGGCGCTACCGGTTCTTCGGCCGCGAGAGCGTGTCGTTCCTGGTCGTCCTGCCGATCGCGCTGCCGGGCATCGTCACCGGCATGGCCATGAACTCGACGTTCACGCAGGTGCTGGGCATCGACCTGACGTTGTTCACCATCATCGTCGGGCACGCCACGTTCTGCATCGTGGTGGTCTACAACAACGTCGTGGCACGGCTGCGGCGGACGAGCGCGTCGTTCGAGGAGGCCTCGGCCGACCTCGGCGCGCACACGTGGCAGACGTTCTGGCTCGTGACGTTCCCCCAGCTGCGCTCGGCGCTGGTCGCGGGGGCGCTGCTGGCCTTCGCGCTGTCCTTCGACGAGGTGATCGTCACGACGTTCACGGCGGGCGATCGCGAGACGCTGCCGATCTGGATCCTGACGAACCTGTCGCGGCCCAACCAGCTGCCGGTCGTCAACGTCGTCGGCGTCGTCGTGATCCTGCTCTCGATCATCCCGGTGTACGTGGCGCAGCGGATCACGTCGGATCCGGTGACGTCGGCCGCGGCGCCCGCCGCCCCGGCCGGCGGCGTGGGCGAGCCGACCCCCTGATCGCGGGTGCCGATCGGGCGATCGGGACAGCCGCTGTCACAGAATCGCCGCTCTGTCGTACTTAAGGGCACGGTGCCCAACGTCCTGTGCCCCAGCTGTCGACTGAGCAGCTACGCGGTGACGCCGCACAGCCGCACGTCGCTGTGCCCGTACTGCGACGCCGAGCTGTTCCCGGCGCTGCGGGCGCCGAAGGTCGGCGCCGAGGACGAGCGCGGCGTGGAGCGCAAGGCCGAAGCGGCCTGACCGGTCCCGCCCAGCGGGTCCGAACTGGTCTTGGTCCGCGCCGTGCGCGCGTCCTAGCGTGGGCGCCATGTCCACTCCCCAGCACCACGACACCACCCCGCGCGCCGGCGACTTCCCCCGCGCCGTCAAGCGCATGGTCGCCCTGCAGGCCGAGGTCGACGCCGGCCCCCTCCCCGTCCGCATCGGCCATCTGGTCAAGCTCCGCGCCAGCCAGATCAACGGCTGCGCGTACTGCATCGACATGCACATCGTCGAGGCGCTGGCCGACGGCGTCGACCAGACCACGCTGAACCTCGTCTCGGTCTGGGGCGAGGTCGACCTCTTCGACGAGCGCGACCAGGCCGCGCTGGCGCTCGCCGAGGCGGTGACGCTCGTCTCCGAGACCCACGTCCCGCGTGAGGTCTACGACGCGGCGGCCGCGGTCTTCTCCGAGGACGAGCTCGGCGTGCTGCTGTGGGCGATCATCGCGATCAACGCGTGGAACCGGATGTGCGTCACGCTGCGCGTGACGCCGGCGACGCTGGCGTCGGCGGCCGCCGCGACGGGCTAGCGCGCGACGACCAGGCGCAGGCCGGCGTCGTAGGCGTC
>JAOPZD010000091.1 GCA_025964295.1 Conexibacter sp. | reverse complement strand
ACCGTGGACACCGACTGGGACGTCCTCGGCCAGCGCGTTGCCGATCCGCGCGCCGGCCAGGACGTCGGCGAACAGCCGCCGCTTCTGGTCGTCGGTCCCCCACACCGACAGGACGTCGACGAACAGGTAGTGCGCCTGCGGCACCTGCGCGATCGCGGGGTCGACAGCCGCGACGATCCGCGTGACCTCGGTCAGCGTCGGCGGTCCGAGCTCCGGCCCGCCGTAGGCGCGCGGCACGGTGACGCCGAGCAGCCCGGAGCGGTCGAGCGCCCCGAGCGCCTCGCTCGGCACGGAGGCCGCGCCGGCCCGGTCGCGCTCGACCACGCCGTCGGCGATCGCCTCGGCCACCGCGTGGGCCGCGGCCACCGCCTCCTCGTGGGTGCGCAGGAGCGGGACGGAGACGGCGGGCGCGGAGGAGGACACGCAGGTCAGGATGCCACCGCCACCGAGGCGCGGTCCAGCCCGCGACATTCTCCAGCGATGTAGTAGAGAATGCGTGGCATGTCCCCCACCCTCGTCGTGCTGCTCGGCAGCGTCACGCCGCCCGGCCGCCTGCACCGCGCGATTGCGACCGCCACCACCCACGCCGTCGAGCGCCATCCCGGCCTCGACGCCACGATCCTGGACCTCGCCGAGCTGTCGATCGCCTTCGCCGACGGCCGGCCGCCGGCCGACCTCGGCGACGACACCGCCCGGGTCGTCGACGCGCTCGCCGCCGCCGACGCCGTCCTGCTCGCCACGCCGGTCTACCGCGGCTCGCTGACCGGCGCGCTGAAGAACCTCCTCGACCACGTCCCGGTCGCGGCCCTGCGCGACACGCCCGTCGGCATCGCCTCGATGGGCGCCTCCGACCACCACTTCCTCGGCGCCGAGCGCCACCTGCGCGACATCCTGTCCTTCTTCGGCGCGGTCGTCGCCCCCAACGCCGCCTACCTCACCTCGCGCGACTTCGCCGACGGCGTCCCCGCCGACGCCGCGCTCGGCCGCCTCGGCGCGCTGATCGACACGCTCCTCCTGCTCACCGAGCGCCTCGGCGACGCGCCGCTCGGGCCGCCGCCGATCGGCGCGGGCCGCGGCTAGATGTAAGACCGCAAGCAGGACAGCTAGCGCGCTGTCGGCCACAGGATCCCGAGGCAATCGCTTCGTCGACGACGGAGGGGTCGCGCTTTCGCGCGACCCCTCGATGGTGTGTCTCTTCTCTGAGCTCGTCAGCGCTTGACGCGCAGCGAGCCTGGTGCGTTGGTGTGAGCGATGGCGACGCCGTTGGCGCTGACCTTGACGCCCTTGGTCTTGCTTGCGGCGCTTGCCACGGGCGCCGTCGTCGAAACGGGCCCGTCGATCTTGGCGGCACCGGCGCCATCGGGCACGAGCAGCGTCTCGGCGGTCTTGCCGCTGGCGCTGGTCAGACCGATGCTCAGGCCGCGCTGAGCCGCGACGGCGGTCGGGACACACGAGGTGCCCCACCCGAAGCCGGGATCGGGAATCGCGATGCAGAGGTAGCCGTTACCGGGAATGACCCAGCCGGTGCCCGTCGCGGTCTTGATCGCTCGGGCCAGCGCGGAGTTACGCCCATAGCCGGCTGGCGATGCCACCGCCTCGGCGACATCGGCGGGCATGACCGACGGCGGCGTCGTGCGTAGCAGCTTGAACGCTGCAGCCGCGTCAGGTTGCACCGCGGCGACCGCGACGGTCGGCGCCTGGCTCGGTGTCGCGCTGCTGGCGTTGTTGGAGTCGGCGGCCAAGGCCACCCCGGCAATCGAAGCCGTGGCCGTGGCCACGATCACAGACAGCGAGACGGCTACGCGCATGATGGCCCCTCATTGTTGAAGTAGCCGCCCATGAACTGGTTGTAGAGACCCGAATCGTTCTTCATCATCGCGCCGAGCGAGCTGCCGGCCGCGTACGTGTGGCAGGCGTTCCCCCACCCGGTGATGTAGCTCCCGTACAGCGTCCACGAGCCCGGGACATGAGCCGCGGCGCCTACCCAGTCTGTGCCGGTCGCACCGGTCGCCCGAAGATTAGAGAGCGTGCTGCTCGCGTTCTGCTGCTGCGGTCCCAGGAAGCCTTCCCAATACTTACCGTGAACAGCCTGAGCGGGCGCGCTCAACACGAGACAGAGCAGCATGCAAGCTCCGAGCAGCGACATCGTCGCAGCGCTACGCCTGCCTTTCCAAAGCAATTGCACTAGCAGTCCTCCTCTATTGGTTGCGTATCACTCGCCGAACGGCTGCTGCCGAAGCTTGCGAGCTTCCCAGCGACCAACCATGCAGACATTGATGACTACAAGGGCAGTCTCGTTGAAATAGTTCGCGACCTTGTTCCAAAAACATATGTAGAGACACATCACTGTCCCTAGACCGCGATTAGATCCTGTCCGTGCCGGATTGTCAACCCTCGTAAGCACACCGGACCGGGCGCGGCGCGAGCACCTCGACAGAATGCTTCTGGACGTCTCTACGTCGCGTCGCCGAAGGTGACGGTCTTGAGCGTGGCCAGCTCTCGCTTGCGCGTTCGCGCCCCAGGAATGCTTGAGCTGCAGCGCCGGCGCTTTGCCCACGACCGCACCCAGGCGATTCAGCGGCTGCGTTCCGATTGGACCCAGCTCGATCCCGTCGTCGAGTCGGGGACGGTTCGCTGCGACTGATCGATGACCGGGGCCGCAAAGCGGACGGGTCGCAAGCTGACCCGATAGGAGACTCGCCGATGTGGTTGCACCGGCACAGAAGTGTCGCTCGCCGGCCCGGCCTCCACGCTAACCACGAGCCAAGAGGCCACGTTGATCGTGGGCATCGACGTTCACAAAGACACGCACGCCGCCGCGTTCTCCGCCCTGCCGGACACGCAACGAACCTAAGACACATGCTTTGCCGTTGGTCTAGGGGCCGTAGGCCTTGGTGCCGCAGGTGTTGAGGCCCAGCGCCCTGCAGGCGATCGCGTGGACGGTCGAGAGCACGCACCAGGAAGCCTGCCCTCGGGGGTGGGCAGGCCTCCCGGTGATGTCCCCCTCCCGCGCTGCCCGAACCGGGTGGCGCCCCACGCGCCTATGTGTGGCCGGACGAGCGGAAGGACTGCTGCGAGTGAGTTCGTGCCGGTCCAGACACGATCCCGTCTCTCAGTGAGAATTGGACCAGACGGGCAAGCCCGTGTCAACCGGTTTCCACCGGTTTCTAAGGCTCAGCGCGCAGCTGCGGGAAGCTGGTCGAACCGCCGGGGTAGGGACCCTGCACCTTGCACGCCGGAGCGGCGACGGCATCCGCGTTCGTCGACCGGAACGCGAACTGCTGGACCAGCGGCGCGATGATCTCCGGGTCGGCCGAGGTCGGCAGCGCGACGTTGCCGATCGGGCAGGGGCCGCTGCCCAGGATCGACTGCCCGGACTTGAGCCCGTCGACCAGGCTCCCGGGCCGCGTGTAGGGGTTCAGCCGCGAGGTGCCCAGGGGCCGCGGGTAGAACGTCAGCGCCTCGGGGCTCAGCCCCTGCGAGGTCCGCAGGTAGTGCACGTTGCTGTTCGTGCCGGCCAGCGTCTGACCGCCGAGGTCGCGGGCCTGCGTCGCCGCCATCGTGTTGGCGAAGAACCCGGTGACCTCGCGCTTGCTCTGGGCGATGTGGTCGACGATCGGGTTCGCGTTGCGCAGGAACGGCTGGAACGCGTCGAAGAGCGGCGGCAGGTTGGCCAGGATCCGGTTGAACGCCGGCAGGCCCTTCTGCGACGCGTCGACCACGTCCTTGAGCTGGCCGAAGAACCCCTGGAACTGCGGGGCGACGTCGTTGAGCGCCGCGAACGCTGGACCCATCGCGGTCGCCGCGGGCTGCAGCTGCTGGATCGTCGGCCGCGCGTGGTTGCCGAACGCGGTCAGCTGGGGCAGCGTCGCGCTGCTCTCGCGCTCGAAGCGCGGCAGCTTCTGGAAGATCTTGGCCAGGTCGTCGTTGCGTGCCGCGGTCACCGAGAACAGGTGCTGCGCGTCGGTCACCAGCCCGCGCAGCTCGCCCTCGCGCTGGCTGATCGCGTCGAAGACCTCGCCGGTCGTCGAGATCGCCTTCGTCGTCGCGGCCTGCTGCGCGTCGAGCGTCTCGAAGAGCTGGTCGAACTTCTGGGTGAAGCCCGGGAGGTTGCCGAAGAACGCGTTGATGTCGGTGCCGCGCCCGTCGACGGCCGCCGATTGCGACTCCATCCAGGTCTGGAACGCCTTGCGCGTCTTGGCGTCGAACGTCGCGAGGATCTCGTCCAGCTCGACCGTCGGCGCGACCCGGCCGGGATCGAGCGACCCACCGTCCGCCAGCTGCGCGCCCTTGCGGTTGCCGGGGCTCAGCTCGACGTAGGTCTCCCCCAGCAGCGACTTCACGCGCAGGATCGCGTTGCTGTCCTTCGGGATCGGCGCGAAGTCCGGCTTCAGCGCGATCGTCGTCTCGGTCCGGTTGCCGTGAGGCTCCAGCTTGATGACCTTGCCGACGCTCACGCCGGAGATGCGGACGTCGGACTGGTTGGCGAGCTGCGTCGCCTCGGGAAAGGCGATGTGGAACTGGTACTGCTGCGGCTTGAACGGCGAGGAGCCGCCGAAGGCCATCCACAGGAACAGGCAGGCGCCGAAGCTCGACAGCGCGAAGACCGCCATCACCGCGATGCGACCGAGGGTCGGGACGGTCTTGATCATCCGGCGTCCTTCGCACAAGGGTCGTCGGTGGGCGCGTTGAGCAGCTGCAGCTCGGTCGCCAGCGTCGGGTTGTGGCTCTTGTCGACCTTGGCCAGCGCGGCCAGGAGGTCGAGGCTGCCGCAGGGGTAGAGCAGGAGCGTGTGGCGGATCGGGCCGATGCCGTCCTGGGCGGCCATCACCGAGTTGGTGTTGTGGTTGGCCCAGGGCACGTAGTACAGGTAGCTGTTGCCCTGCACGCCCTTGCCCGCCGGATCGTGCGCGAGTTCGGCCAGCAGGTCGTTGAGCATCTTCGTCAGCGTGTCGAGGTCGGGCGTCGCCGTCGCCAGCTTGCCCGACGCCGACAGGAGCTTCTTGGCGGTCGGCTGGGCCTCACGCGCGAACGGCCGCAGCGAGTTCTCGATCACCGGCGTCGTGTCCTTCAAGAGCGGCCGGGTCTGGCGCAGCGTCGGCCCGAGCGACTTCGCTGCCGGCTGCAGGGCCTTCAGCCCGGTCTTCAGCGTCGTGCCCAGGGTGTCGAGCTTGCCCAGCGCGGTGTCGGTCTTCTTCAGCGTGCTGGGCAGCAGCGACAGCGTCTCGCCGAGCTTGTCGTTCTGGGCGGTGAAGTGCCGGAAGACCGACGCGTTGGCGCTGACGAACTGGCCGAGGTCCTTGTCGCGGGAGCCGAGCTCCTGCGCGAGCAGGGACAGGTTGCCCATCAGGCGGCGGAGCTTCACACGCCGCTGGGCGACGAGCTTCTGGGCCTCGGCGGCGTGGCGCGAGAGCGGCTCGAAGCGCTTGAACGTGCTCGCCAGCTGCCGCCCGCCGCCGTCGCCCAGCGCGGTGCCGGCGCCCTGCAGCAGCGCGACCAGGGCGGCGCGCGTGTCGGCATCGAGCCCGGAGAGGATCTCGTCGAGGTTGACGTCGGGCTGCGTCGAGCTGACGTCGAGGGTGTCGCCGTCGCGGAGCTCGGGCCCCCGCGTGCCGGGGTCGAGCTCGGCGACCATGTCCTTCAGCGCGGTCTTGGGCCGCAGCAGCAGCGTCGCGTCGCGATGGATGTGGCCGTACTTGGCGTCGAGGCGCAGCTTGAGCACGGCCTTGCCGTCGCGCACCGACTCGCCCGCGATCTCGCCGACCTTGACGCCGGAGATCGTCACGGCGTTGCCCTGGCCGGGCAGGACGCCGGCGGCCGTCGCGAACTCCGCGTTGACGTTGAAGTGCTGCTTGCCCAGCCCGGGCGTCCAGGTCGGCCACGCGACGCGCTGGTGGGCCAGGAGGTAGCCGCCGACGATCAGGCCGCAGGTGATCATGAGGCCCAGCCAGATCGCGTTGGGGAGCTGCTTGCGAACGCCGCGCATCAGTCGCCGCTGCCTCCCCCGTCGACGGCCTTGTCGTCCGGTGCGGCGGCGCCGGCGTTGGAGCCGTCCGCCGGGCCGGTGGAGCTGGCGTCGTTGACGTCGGGCACCGGGCTGCTCGCGCAGGGCACCGACCGATCCAGCGCCGGCAGCTTGTTGCCGTAGGCCGGCCGGGTGCGCAGCGGGGGCAGCGTCGGCCGGCCCACGAACGAGTAGTCGGAGAAGTTGGTCTTGCCCGTGCGGATCGTGTTGGCGCCCCCGGCGGCCTGGAGGCGCGCGTAGGTGCCGTTGCCGTCGAAGCCCTGGCTCTCACCGGCCTGACCGACCATGGCCTGCCAGAACTCCTTGTAGTTCTCCGTGTTGGCCGACAGCGGCCCGTCGTCGACCTTCAGGTTGCCCGTCGGGATGATGACGTTCGTGATGCAGCGGTTGAACGCGTCGATGTGCGGCAGCCACGTGCGCGTCGCGTCGGCCAGCGATGCGAGCTGGGCGGTCGCCGGCGACAGCTGATCGAGCAGCCCGCCGAGCTCGGCCTTGCTGAGCAGCTTCTCGCTCTGTGCCAGCCACGGCTTGGCCGCCGCGATCGTCGCCGGGAGCTCCGGCAGGCTCGCGCTCAGGTTGCGGGCGAACTGGCGCGTGGCCGGCAGGGACGCGTCGAGCTGGCTGAACGCCTGGCTGGCGTGCTGGGCCGTCGGGCCGAGCTCCTGGACCGAGGCGCGGAGGTCGGCGGCATGCGCCGCCGTCGTCCCCATCGTCTCGTCGAAGTTGACGATCAGGTCGCCGAGGTCGCGCTGCCGGTCGGCCAGCGCCGTCAGCGCCTTCGTCAGCCCGTGGATCGTCTTGGACAGGTCGTGCGGGTGCGGGCCCAGCAGCGCGCCGCTGACCCGGGCCACGTCGCGCAGGGCCTGCGGGCTCGTCGTCAGCGTCTTGTTCAGCGCCTGCGCGCCGGTGAGCCCGCGGACCGCCGGGTTCTGGTCGGCGTCCTCGGACGCCGTCGGCTTCGCGTCGAGCGCCGCGCCGAAGCCCTTGACCGCCTCCTGCAGCGAGCCGCGCGTGTCGGTCTGCAGCGCGGTCAGCACCTGGTCGAGCTGCACGGGCGTCGAGGTCTGCGAGATCGGGATCAGGCCGCGGTCGTCGAGCTTGCCGGTGCTCGGCGTGCCCGGCTGCAGATCCACGTAGAAGTTGCCCTCGAGGAACAGCCGCGGGCGGATCTTCACCGTCGCGTCGCGGTGGATCGGCTGGCCCTTGCCGTCGATGCGCAGCGTGATGACCGCGAGGTCGGTCTTCTTGTAGCGGCCGATCTTGACGACCTCGCCGACGTTGACGCCGGCGATCCGGACCGGCGACTTGGGGCGCAGCAGGTTGGAGCTCTTGACGACGGCCTGGACCTCGAAGTGGTGGCGGAATGGGATGGCCTTGGTGAACCCGAAGTACACGACGATCGCGGCGAGCAGGAGCGTCAGCAGCCCGAAGCGCAGCGGCGGCATCCCGAGGTTGTGGTTGCGCCTCATCGGATGACGCTCCCGCGCTTGGTCTTGTCGACGTTGGTCCCCTGGTCGCCGGGGACGTTGCCGATGACCTGCTGGCCCGACACGTACTTCTCGTTGCCGGCCTCGCACTCGTTCGTCTGCCCGGGCGCGGCGGTGTTCGGGTACGGGTTGCTGTGCAGGAAGGAGTCGTTGACGTGCGCGACATCCTCGCCGACGGGCCCGTTGGCCGCCGTCGCCGAAGGTCCGGCCTCGCTGCCGGGCAGCTGCGGCGCGACGAGCGGGTCGACCCGCAGGAACGAGCCGACCGTGTCGCTCTCGGACGCCGCGCTGGCGATGTTGCGGAAGAACAGCGTGAGGACGTTGCACGTCGTCTGGGCCGGCGTGGCGAACGCGATCACCGGGTTCAGGAGGTCCGCGGTGCGGGTCAGACGCTGCAGCGCGGGGAGCACCCGCGGATCGCTGACGAACGCGTCGATGGCGTTGAGCGTGGCGACGACGCGGGCGTTGAGCTGCGGCGAGATCTTCAGCGCGGGCGTGCCGGCCTTGAACGCCGGGGCGAGATGGGTCGACGCCGCGGCCAGCGACGCGAACGGCTTGCGCAGCCGGTGGAACAGCACGGTGCTGTCCTGCTCGAAGCCGGCCTGCGCGGGCAGCTCGCGGGTGGCGACGTCCAGCGCGTGGGGGCCGCCGGCGATCGTCGCCTCCAGCGCCTTGGCGTTGTCGGCCAGCGCGCCGAACGTCGTGCTCAGGTCGCCGAACAGCTGGGCCTGCGTGTCGGCCACCGGCGCCACCTCGGCGGCGGCCTGGGCGAAGGCGGGGAACAGCTTGTCGAACTGCGTGGCCGACGACGAGAGGTTGCGCGCGGCCGGCTCGAGGTGCTGCACGAGCGGGTCGAGCTGGCGCAGCGCCGCGTTGATGTCGCCGCCGCGGCCGGCGAAGCCGGTGCCGTAGGCGAACAGGTTGTCCGCCGAGCCCTGCCGCGTGGGGTCGTCGAACATGTTGAAGAAGTCGTCGATGTCGACGGGCCGCGTCGTGCCGCGGGGCACGGTCAGCGTGCCGCCGGCCGGGATGGTCCGCGCGCCGCTGCCCCGCGTGATCTCGACGTACTTGAGCCCGAGCGACGACTTCGGGCGCACCTTCACCGTGCTGTCGATCGACAGGTGGTTGGAGGTGTCGTCGAGCGCCAGCTCCAACCGCGCGGCGGTCGAGCCGTCGCGCCGGGCGATCGCGTCGATCTTGCGCACGACGCCGACCCGCGCGCCGCCGATGCGCACCTCGTTGCCCGCGATCAGGCCGGCGGCGTTGGGCAGCACGACGTTGACCTTGTAGGTCGGGACGAACGGCAGCCCGTGGTTGGCGTTGTAGGACAGGAACACGGCGACGATCGTCACGAGCACCGTGACGCCGCCGATCAGGATCGGGTTCGCCGCGATCGAGTTGTTGCGCCGGCGGTTCACTTGCCCAGGAGGTAGCCGAGGAGCGAGGACGAGGCCTTGGCGCGGGCGGCCGCCGCGTTGGCCGTCGCCGCGTCGAAGAACTTGGCCTGGCAGCCGACGTTGCCCGCGTCGGTCGTGCTGGCCCGCTGCACGCAGTTGCCGAACGACAGGCCTGCGCGTGTGTAGTGGCCCGAGGAGTCCTCTCCGTTGACCGCGCCCGTGTAGAAGTAGATGAACCGCATCAGGCTCTCGATGCCGCCCGTGTCGTCGAAGCTGGACGACAACTTGGCCAGGTTCGACGCCAGCGGCACCAGCGGCGTGCCGAGCCTGCTGAGCTGCGCCACGTTCGCGTCGAGCTTCGGGAAGGTCTTGCGGCCCTGGTCGGCCACGTTGCCGAGCGTCTTGAGCGCCGGGTCGGCCTGCTTGCTCAGGGGGCCCAGGCGGGCCGTCGCCGCGTTGACCGACGACGCCTGCGACGCCAGCGCCTGGATCGCCGGCGAGGTCTGGTCGGCCAGCGCGCCGAGGCGGTCGGCGGCCGGGCCGAGCTCCCTGAGGAAGGCGGGGAACTTCGCGAAGTTCGCCTCGAGCGCGTCGCCCTGGCGGGCCGTCGCCGCAGCGGTGTCCCCGACGTTCGTGACGAACCCGGACAGGTCCTTGCGTCGCTTGGCCAGCGGGCCCAGCACGGCGTCGGAGTCGTCGACCAGCTGCCCGAGCACCTTGTTCTGCCGGGCGAGGGTCGCGACGAGCTTGTCAGCCTGCTGCAGCGCCGGGCTGGAGCGCCGCAGCGCCGCCCGCAAGGACTCGCCGTTGCCCGACAGGCCGGCGCCCAGCTCGTTGATGATCAGCGGCAGCCGCTGGCGCTCGGGCACGCGCATGATGTCGTTGAGCAGGTCGGCGCCCACCGGCGTCTGGGTCCGGTCGACCGGCAGCAGGTGCTGGCCCGCTCCGGGCTGGCCGTCGCGGATCGCCGGCAGCTCCGGCGCCGGGGCCTGGTTGCCCCCGCGCGGCTGGGTGGGCTGGCACTCGACGAACTGCTCGCCGATCAGCGACTGCAGGCGGATCGAGCAGCTCGCGTCGGCGCGAAACGGCTTGAACGCCGGGTCATCGATCTTGAGGACGACGACCGCGCGGTGCTTGGCGTCGACGTCCAGCGAGTCGATCTTGCCGACGTTGACGCCCGCGACCTTCACGTCCTCGCCGGAGATGACGAAGCTCGCGTTGTCGAAGATCGCGCGGACGCGGTACGTGCCGCCGTCGCCGTCGCCCGATCCGCCGGCGCCCAGCGCGGCGCCGACCGCGACCGCGGCGGCGAACACGATCAGGCTCACGAGCGCGCGGCGGCGCAGCGAGGCGCTCATCCGGTCGGCCTCACGGTCTGGGCCGGGTCGCAGCTCGGGTTGGCGAGGTCGCCCGTGTCCACGAACGGCGCGGAGCGGTCGGTCGGCGCCGGGGTCGAGGCGCCCGGGCAGCGCTGCAGGTTGCCGGTGCTGATGGCCGGGCTGGTCCCGCGCTGGGCGGCCGGGCGCGGCGTCAGATGGCCGCCGCTGCCGTCGTCGGTGAAGGTGAAGGCGTTGAAGATCGGGACCGACCGGATGTAGTGGCCGTTGGCGTCGTAGGTCGCGCCGGCGGAGCCGAACCCGCGCACCCACGACACGAGGTCCGGCACGTAGGGCCGCGCGAACGAGAAGATCGGCGTGGACTCCTTCAGCGCCTTCTCGGCGTTCGGGAACGCCGTGTCGCTGAGCTTGCCGATCGCCGGCAGGTCGCGCAGGGCGTCGAGCAGGTCGTTGGCGTTGCCGGGCTGGGCGAACATCTTGCGCAGCTGGCCAAAGGTCGGGTTGGCCTCCTGGAGGACCGGCGTCAGGTCCTTCAGGAACGGCTCGAGGTCCTTGGTGGCCGGGCCCGAGACGTCGGTCAGCCGGCGCAGGTCGGTCAGCGCCGGGCGCAGCGAGACGAAGGCGTCGCTGCCGCGATCCAGCGCGGTGGGCACCGACTTCAGCGCGAGCGTCAGCGACTGCGTGTCCGCCGCCAGCGCCGCGCTCGTCGCGCGCGTGTTGCTGACCAGGCCCGTGAGCCGGTCGCGGTGCTCGGCGATCGCGCCCATCGCGTCGCCCGTCTCGGTCAGGAACTGCTCGAACGTCGCGCTGTCGCTCGTGATCTCGTCGGCCACGGCGGTCAGCTCGGCCAGCGCCTTGGGGATCTGCTGCGTGGAGACGTTGGCGGCGGACTCCTTGCCGTCGTACCAGTCGGCCGAGCCCTTGATGAGGCCGGCCAGGCCGTTGCGCGTCTTGGGGTCCAGCGTGTTGAAGAGCTGGTCGATCTCGACGATCGACGTGGTCTTGTCGCCCCGGATCAGCGAGCCGTCGTCGAGCACCGGCCGCGTCTGGGACGCGGGGCTGAGGTCGACGTAGCGGGAGGCCACGCCGGTGAGGCCCTCGGCGCGGATCGTCGCCGTCGTGCCCTCGTGCAGCGGGCCGTAGCTGTCCTTGACGGCGATGTCGACCTGCGCCTGGTCGTCGTCGGAGAGCCCGACCTTCTTGACCGTCCCCACGCCCGTGCCGCCGATGCGCACGACGTCGCCCTTGACGAGCTGGCCGGCGCTGGGAAACACGAGCCGGTACTCGTGAGGGCTGCTGCGCAGCAGGACCCACGCCAGCACGACCGCGGCGAGCAGCAGGGCGACGAGGGCGAGCGTGCGCGGCGCCCGGGACGGATGGCGGACCGCGGTCGAGATGGCGGCAATGTACACGGGCACGTTTTCGGGAGCAACGTTGAACCGTCGCCGACCCCGAATCAGCCGCAACTTCCGCTCCGCATCGGCGTTCATCTTGCAGACACGTCTGTTTGCAGTCGGCGACGGGAGCCGTTACGGTGCCCGACGTCGCAGAACCTATGAGGAGAGCATTGATGCGCAAGTTCCTGATCCCGGCCGCGGTCGCTGTCCTGGCCGTCGCGGCGGTCGAGGTCGCCCCCGTGGTCGCGCAGGACTCGGGCCCGACCACGTTCACGGCCGACACCACGGTGTCGCCCAACAAGGCCGGCACCAAGAAGAAGCCGCAGGGCGTGAAGCTGAACTTCAAGGCCAAGTGGACCACCGTGGGCGATGTCGAGCACCCGATCATCAAGTCGGGCACCGTCTACATCCCCAAGGGAGCCCTTTACAACGGCGGGAAGTTCCCCAAGTGCTCCGCGGCGACGCTCGGCCACGGCGGCCCCACCGCCTGCCCGGCGAAGTCGATCATGGGCAAGGGCTCCGGCGACGCGCTCGCCGACACCGTCCACACGACGCCGAAGATCACGGTGGTCAACGGCGGTGCCAAGGTCATCTACTTCTGGACCGTCCTGCAGAACCCGGCGCGCGTCCAGGCGGCTGTCCCCGCCGTCGTCACCAAGCAGAGCGGCAAGTGGGCCTACAAGGTGACGTTCAAGGTGCCGCAGTCGCTGCAGATCGTCGCGGGCATCCCGATCACGCTCAACACGCTCAACGTGACGCTCGGCGGCAAGAGCTGGGCCAAGGACTGGCTCGCCACCACCTCCTGCCCGGCGAACAAGAAGTGGGAGTACAGCACCATCGCCGACCTCAGCACCGGCGGCTCCGTGACGTACAACGGCAGCACGCCCTGCAAGTAGCCCGTCCGGCCTAGGGCCGGACGACAACGACGCGCGCTCCCGGGGCCCGGCCATCCGGGCTCCGGGACTTGCGCTTCGCTCATCGATCACGGAAGGTCGTCGTTCGTGCCCACCGCCAGCGCGCTCACCGAACTGACCCGGGCCGTCGTCCTGCGCGAGGGCGCCGCGGCGGTCCCCAGCTCCTGGCCGGCCGTCGCCCGGAGCCGCCTGCTGGCCGCGATGGCCCAGCGCGCCGCGATCAGCGGCTTCCTCGACGTGACCGTCGACGACGTGATCGTCGCCGCCCGCGCGTCGCGGCGGACCTTCTACGAGCACTTCTCCAATCGCGAGGAGTGCATGCTGGCCGCCTACGACGCGGTCCGCGACGACGCCATGCGGATCGTCGCCGAGGCCGGCCCCGCGCTGGAGCCCGCGCTCACCGCGCTGCTGCGCTACTTCGCCGCCTGGCCGGCCCACGCGCGCGTCCTGTGCATCGACATCCTCGCGGTGGGGCCCGACGGCCTCGCGCGCCACGAGGCGACGATGAGCAGCCTCGCCGCCGTGGTCGTCCGGTACCAGGACCCGCTCGAGCGCCCGGCACCCGGCGCGCTGCGCAACGACGACGTCGCCCACGCCGTGCTCGGCGCGGTGCACCGCATCGTGCAGCGCCGCCTCATCGACGGTCGCCATGCCTCGCTGCCGCGCCTTGCGCCGGCGATCTGCACGCTGCTCGCCGCCGAGCGCCGCGCGGCGACGACCGCCTGAGGCGC
>JAOPZD010000056.1 GCA_025964295.1 Conexibacter sp. | reverse complement strand
ACGTCTGAGGCTGCCTGCATTTCCTTTTCGGCCCTCATTCGATTCAGACGCCGCACCGGTGCGCCGGACGCCGCGGCGGCCGCCTACGACCGGGCGATCGCCGCCACCGGCAACGCCGTCGAGCGGGCCGAGCTGCAGCGCCGCCGCGCGGCCGTCTGATCGCCAGCTTCCGCACCGAAGCCGTGCGGAAACCCGCTTGCCGACACGGCAATCCCAATAGGTGGATTTGCGATCGGGATTTGCTACCTTGGCCGGATGGAGCCCAGCACGGTTGGCCGCAAGGGATCGCTGACGAACCCCGAGGTCTACGAGAACGTCCCTGGCCAGATCATCCCGGCGATCGTCCGGGAGTTCGACGACTTCGACAACGAAGCCGAGAAGTTCCTCGCCGGCGAGACGCCGGAGAACGAGTACATCGGCTTCCGGCTCAAGCAGGGCGTCTACGGCCAGCGCCCGCCCGACGTGCAGATGATCCGGATCAAGCTGCCCTTCGGCGGCGTCACCCCGGATCAGATGGACAACTTCGCCGATGTGATCGAGCGCTACGCGCCGCTCAACAAGGGCCACATCACGACGCGCCAGAACATCCAGATCCACCACGTCCCGCTGCGCGACGCCGCCGCGCTGATCCGTGATCTCAGCGAGACCGGGCTTTCCAGCCGCGAGGGCTGCGGCAACACCGTCCGCAACGTGACCGGCGACCCGTGGGCCGGCATCCGCGAGGGCGAGGTCTTCGATCCGACGCCCTACGTCGGCGCCTACGTCCGCTACTTCGTGCGCCACCCCACGACGCAGCTGATGCCGCGCAAGATCAAGACCGCCTTCGACGGCACGCCGTCCGAGGACCGCTCGATCACCGGCATCCACGACATCGCGTTCATCTCCAAGGTCAACGACGACGGCGTCAAGGGCTTCGAGGTGCGCGTCGGCGGCGGCACGTCGATCATGCCGCGCATCGCGCCGACGCTGTACGACTTCGTCGAGGCCGACAACGGCGACTACCTCAAGGTCGCCGAGGCCGTCTTCCGGATCTTCGACGCCCAGGACTGGCTGCGGGTCAACCGCGCCCGCGCGCGCATCAAGGTCTTCGTCGACAAGTTCGGCATCGACGAGCTGCGCAACCAGGTCGAGGAGCAGCTGCAGGGCGACTGGGTCGCCGAGCGCGACTTCTCCGTGGCCCCGCGCCGCTTCGACTTCGACGAGGAGGCCGTTGCCCCGGCGGTGCCGGAGTCCTACGGCACGCCGACCGACGCCGACCGCGCCGAGTTCGACCGCTTCCGCGAGTCCAACGTCGTCGCCCAGCGCCAGGCGGGCTTCAGCGCCGTCGAGGTCAAGGTCTACCGCGGCGACCTCACGCCCGAGCAGTTCCGCGGCCTCGGCCAGATCATGCGCGACTACTCCGGCGGCAACGCCCGCATGACCGTCGGGCAGAACATCGTCTTCCGCTGGGTCCGCGACGAGACCGTCTACGACGTCTGGCAGCGCCTGCAGGCGCTCGAGCTCGGCGAGGCCGGCGCGCAGGAGATCACCGACAACGTCTCCTGCCCCGGCACCGACAGCTGCAAGCTCGGCATCACGAGCTCGATGGGCCTCAACGCGGCCATCAACAAGAAGCTGCTGGAGATGCAGATCACCGATCCGCTCTCGCGGCGCATCCACATCAAGAACTCCGGCTGCCCCAACGGCTGCTCGCAGCACCACATCGCCGACATGGGGTTCTACGGCGCGTCGATCAAGGTCGGCAAGCACACGATCCCGGCCTACGTCGCGCACATCGGCGGCGTCTACGAGGGCGGCGAGGTCGGCTACGGCGCCCGCCTGAAGGTCCGCCTGCCCGCCAAGCGCGTGCCCGAGGCCGTCGAGCGCTGGATCCGCATGTACGAGGCCGAGCGCACCGACGACACCGAGACGTTCAAGGCCTACGCCGACCGCGTCGGGACCGTCCGCTTCGAGCAGGAGGTCAAGGCCGACCTCGCGATGCCGGTCGAGTTCGGCCTCGAGACCATGAACATGTTCATGGACTGGGATCGCAACCAGCCCTACGTCGTGCAGCGGGGCGAGGGCGAGTGCGCGGTCTGAGCGACCAGCTCACCGAGACGCTGAAGGCGGCCGCGAAGCACGAGCGGCTCGTCTTCCTCTGCTCCTTCCAGAAGGAGGAGTCGGTGATCCTCGACGAGCTGCTCGCGCTCGCGCCGCACACGCGGGTCGTGACCATCGACACCGGCGTCCTGTTCCCCGAGACGCTGGCGACGTGGAAGCGCTTCGAGGACCACTACGGCGTCCACATCGACGTCGAGGACGCGAATGCGATCCCACCCACCCCGCCGTGGACCGGCCCGGAGCACTGCTGCACGCCGCTGAAGGTCGCGGCGCTGGAGCACGCGCTCGAGGGCGCCGACGCCTGGGTCACCGGCATCCGCCGCGAGCAGGCCGACACGCGCGCCACGGCCGAGCTGATCGAGCCCGACGCCAAGCGCCCCGGCGTCATGAAGTACAACCCGCTCGCCTTCTGGACCGAGAAGGACGTGTGGGGCCGGATCTTCGAGCGCGGGCTGCCCTACCACCCGCTGCACGACCAGGGCTACGCGTCGATCGGCTGCGCGACCTGCACCCTGCCCGGCGACGGCCGCGCCGGCCGCTGGGCGGGAACCGACAAGACCGAATGCGGCATCCACGTCCCGGCTGGCGCCGGGATCGGGACGATCAACAACGGTCAGCACGTGGTCTAGCTGCCCATGGACCCCCTCGTCATCGTCTTCGGCCTCGGCGTCGGGATCCTCATCGGCATGACGGGCATCGGCGGCGGCTCGCTGATGACGCCGCTGCTGATCCTCTTCGCGGGCATCCACCCGACGGTCGCGATCGGCACCGACCTGGCCTACGGCGCGGTCACCAAGACGCTCGGCGGCTGGCGGCACCTGCGCAAGGGGACCGTCGACCTCGGCGTCTCCAAGTGGCTGGCGTTCGGCTCTGTGCCCGGGTCGATCGCCGGCGTGGTGGTCCTCGAGCTGTGGCTCAAGCACTCGCCCAGCGTGCTGCTCACCGGCGTCGCGATGGCCTTGTTGGTGGTGTCGGTCTCGATGCTCTTCCGCGCGCTGTTCCTCCGCGCGGCGATCGAGCGCGAGCGCCACACGGTCTTCCTGGACCGCGCGACGCGCGTGCAGGCCGTCGGCCTCGGCGCGTTCCTCGGCTTCCTGCTGGGACTCACCAGCGTGGGCTCCGGCGCCCTGATCGGCCTCGCGCTGATCCTCGTCTTCCGCCTGACGCCCCACCGCGTGGTCGGCACCGACGTCTTCCACGCCGCGATCGTGCTCTGGGCCGCCGGCCTCGCGCAGCTGGTCGCCGGCAACGTCGACTTCGCCCTGATGGGCACGATCCTGATCGGCTCGCTGCCCGGCGTGCTGATCGGCACCGCCCTGGTCGACCGCATCCCGGCCGTCGTCCTGCGCCCCACGCTCGGCTGCGTGCTGCTGGGCTCGGCGCTCGGCGTGCTGACCAAGGCCGGCGTCGACCTGCCGGCCTGGACGATCGTCGGCATCCCCGCGCTGGTCGGCGTCGCCGCCGCGCTGATCCACCGCGCGCTGCCGGCGCGAACCGTCCGCCCTTCCGCCCCTGCTTCCGACGTAGCCACCACGGAGGTCGCTGCCGCATGAGTGCCACCATCCGCACCCTGACCCACCTGCAGGCCCTCGAGGCCGAGGCGATCCACGTCATGCGCGAGGTCGCCGCCGAGCGCGAGAAGCCCGTGCTGCTGTTCAGCGGCGGCAAGGACTCGATCGTCCTGGTGCGGCTGGCCGAGAAGGCGTTCCGGCCCGGCCGGTTCCCGTTCCCGCTCATGCACATCGACACGGGGCACAACTTCCCCGAGGTCATCGCGTTCCGCGACAAGATGGTCGAGCGCCTCGGCGAGCGGCTGGTCGTGGCCTCGGTGCAGGAGTCGATCGACAAGGGCCGCGTGGCCGAGGAGACCGGCCCGCGCGCCTCGCGCAACCGGCTGCAGACCACGACGCTGCTCGACGCGCTGGCCGAGCACGGCTTCGACGCGGCGTTCGGCGGCGCGCGCCGCGACGAGGAGCGCGCCCGCGCCAAGGAGCGCATCCTGAGCTTCCGCGACGACTTCGGCGGCTGGGATCCCAAGGCGCAGCGCCCCGAGCTGTGGAACATCTACAACGCGCGCGTGCGCCGCGGCGAGAACGTCCGCGCGTTCCCGCTGAGCAACTGGACCGAGCTCGACGTCTGGCAGTACATCCAGGACGAGGACATCGAGGTGCCCTCGATCTACCTCGCCCACGAGCGCGAGGTGTTCCGCCGCGACGGGATGCTCTACGCCGACTCGGACTTCATCACCCGCGACGAGCGCGACTCCGCGCCCTTCACGACTTCGGTGCGCTACCGCACCGTCGGCGACATGTCCTGCACCGGCGCCGTGGCCTCCGAGGCCGCCACGCTGGACGAGGTCGTCGCCGAGATCGCCGCGACCAACGTCACCGAGCGCGGCGAGACCCGCGCCGACGACCGCGTGTCGGAGTCGGCGATGGAGGACCGCAAGGTCGCGGGCTACTTCTAGGACTTCCTGATGGCCACCCTCCTCCGCCTCGCCACCGCGGGCTCCGTCGACGACGGCAAGTCCACGCTCATCGGGCGCCTCCTGCACGACTCCAAGGCGATCCTCGCCGACCAGTACGCCGATCTCAACGGCCGCGACGGCGAGCTCGACCTGTCGCGGCTGACCGACGGCCTGCGCGCCGAGCGCGAGCAGGGCATCACGATCGACGTCGCCTATCGCTACTTCGCCACGCCGGCGCGCGACTTCATCCTGGCCGACACGCCGGGCCACGTGCAGTACACGCGCAACATGGTCACCGGCGCGTCGACGGCCGACGTCGCGATCGTCCTGGTCGACGCGCGCCACGGCGTCGTCGAGCAGACCAAGCGCCACGCGTTCATCGCGTCGCTGCTCGGGATCCCGCACCTCGTCGTCGCGGTCAACAAGATGGACCTGGTCGCGTACTCCGAGGAGCGCTTCGACGAGATCGTCCGCGACTTCTGCGCGTTCCGCGCCCACCTGTCCTCGCGCGACATCGCCTACATCCCGATCAGCGCGCTGGAGGGCGACAACGTCGTCGACCCGTCCTCGCACATGCCGTGGTTCGCCGGCGAGCCGCTGCTGCGCCACCTCGAGGCCATCGACCCGGCCGACGACCGCAACCTGGAGGACCTGCGCTTCCCGGTGCAGCTGGTGATCCGCTCGGAGGGCAACGACTTCCGCGGCTACGCCGGCCAGGTCGCGTCGGGGGTCGTGCGCCCGGGCGACCGCGTGCGGGTGCTGCCGAGCGGCGTCGAGTCCACGGTGGCGGCGGTCGAGACCCTCGACGGGCCGCTGGACGAGGCGTTCCCGCCGCAGAGCGTGACCGTGCGGCTGGCCGACGACGTCGACGCCTCGCGCGGCGACGTCCTGGTCAGCGCCGAGGACGGCGTGGAGGACATCCCGCTCGTGCGCGAGTTCGAGGCCGACGTGTGCTGGTTCTCGGACCGGCCGCTGCGCCCCGGCTCGCGGTACCTGATGAAGCACCTGACGCACACGGCGGAGGCGATCGTCGACAGGATCCTCGACGTCGTCGACGTCCACACGCTGCAGCGCGCCGCCGCTCCGGCCGAGCTGGGCCTCAACGACATCGGCCGCGTCCGCCTGCGCACCCGCCGGCCGGTCATCGCCGACCCCTACGCGCGCAACCGCGTGACCGGCGCGTTCATCCTCATCGACGAGTCGAACAACGACACCGTCGCTGGTGGCATGATCGCCGGCTGAGTGCCGGAACACGACCCGCTTCCCGTCCCGCGCCGCGCCGAGCTGGTGGCGCCCTACCAGCGCCCGCTCCGGCACGTCGCCGGCGCCGCATGGCGCACGCAGCCGACCCTGCGGCGGTGGACGGCGGTGGCGGTCCCGTGCGTCGCCGTCGGAACCATCGGCGCGGTCGCGGGCCAGCCGCTGCTCTGGCTCCTGGCGGGGGCGGGCGGCATGCTCGCGGCGTTCGTGCTGGCGGGCTGGGCGTGGACGATCTCGACCGCGAGCTGGCGCCTGCGGCGCTCGTGGAGCCGGCGCTCCGAGCTCGGCACGGTCCGCGAGCGCCGGCCGCACGCGGGCGCGCGCGACCCGGAGATCGCCCACGACGAGTTCGCGGTCACCGCCGAGGATGAGGGCCACCTGGTGACCTGGCGCTTCCGCCCGCTGGCGATCTCCGCCCGTCCGCGCGACGGCGAGCTGGAGATCCCGGGCCGCCCGCGCTACGCCGCCTCGCCGGTGGGCGACGAGCCCTTCGACGTCGAGGACGCCGCGCGTGCCGCCGAGCAGCTCGTGCTCGCGCAGGACCGCGCCGCCGCCCGCGAGGAGGCGGCGGTCACGGCCGCGTGCGACGGTGCCGAGCGGCAGATCGAGGCGCGGTCGACGGCGGCGGCGCTGCAGCGGACGACGGGCCAGCGCTCGCGGCGCGACTAGACGCCGCCGCCAAGTGCCGCGAACCTGCGGCGCACGGCGGGCGGGACCGCAGGGTGGTCCATGTAGGTGTCGATCACCTCGGCGTGCAGGACCGGCAACTGCGCCGCGACCAGCGCGGTCGCCGCGGCGGGGTCGTCCGGCGGCTCCGTGCGCCAGCGCAGCGCCGCCAGG
>JAOPZD010000046.1 GCA_025964295.1 Conexibacter sp. | reverse complement strand
CGGGCCCGGCCGCGTGGGCGCGGATCGCCACCGCCGCCACCGTTCGCGCCAGCTCGGTGACCGGCGCCAGCGGCTCGGGAGTATGCAGGCGCATCAGCAGCGTGATCGCGGCCTCCTCGCCGGCCATCAGCGTGGCCGCGCGCGGGAGCCCGGCCGCGTCGGCCAGGCGGACGGTCGTGCGCGCCACGGTCGGCATCGCGCGGACCATCAGGTGGTCGATGACCGCCACGCGGCGGTCGTCGAGCTCGAGGACCAGCGCGCGGCGGCGGCGCTCGAGCGTCTCCTCGTCGCAGGCGGCCAGCGCGGCCTCGTCGCAGGGTGCGTCGGTGATGTGGCTCATGCTGCCTTTCCGTCCGACGGCGGCGCGCCGGGTCTTTCATCCTCGGCGGGGTAGAGGCGCTTCAGCGCGCGGTGCGTGGCGGTGTCGACCGCGCCGCGCGACATGTCGAGCATGTCGGCGATCTCCTCGATCGGCGTGCCCACGAAGAAGCGCTCGGTGAGGATCCGCCGGTCGCGCGGCGCCAGCTCCCCGATGCGGTCGGCGAAGTCGCGCGCCTGGGCGGCGAGGGCATCGGGGACCGGGCCGGAGCGCGCGACGTCGGGCAGTGCGTCGGTCGCGCCGCCCTCGCCACCGCGCTTGCGGCCGAGCTCCCCGCCGACCTTCGGGAGGTCGTCGACGTCGCGCGGCGCCTCGGCGCCGTGGCGCATGCGGCGGCGGACGACGTCGGTGACCTCCCAGTCGACGTTGGCCGCGACCACGTAGCGAAACGCGGTGGTGAACGCCGTCTTGCGCTCGAGGGTCTGCGCCAGGCGCAGCAGCACGCCGTTGGCGATCTCGGCGCGGTCGTCTTCGGAGGCCCGCCAGCCGTGCGTCCTCCACCGGATCCGCTGGTCGATCGCCGCGACGTGGCGCTCCAGCAGCTCGGCCGTGACCAGGCCGGCGCTGAGCCCGCCGTCGTCGCGACGGCGTGCGTGGGCCAGCTGCTGGAGCAGGAAGGCGTCGGGGTCGGGTGGCTGGTCTGCGTCGTGCATCCGCTGCGGCAGTTCGGGGACGAACCGAACCGCCTGTCGCACGTCTTACACCCTCGGCGCCGCCTTCAGTCACGCGGACGCCCCGGTGAGACCCCTGCCGCCCGGCACGGTCGTTCGGGGCCGGCCGATGTTCGATGACCCGCTCGACGCCTTCACCGCCAACCTCGTGCGCCGCCGGCGCGCGCTCGGGTTGACCCAGGAGGCCGTCGCGGCGGCCGCGATGATGGACCAGAGCCAGTACAGCCGCATCGAGCGCGGGCGCGTCGACCCGTCGATCCGGATGGTCACGCGGCTGGCCCGCGCGCTGCGCACGACGCCGTCCGAGCTGCTGCTCGGCGTGCGCTCGTCGGAGGGCTAGGGGGCCGGGCCGTCAGTCCAGCAGCTCGACGTAGCCGTCCGTCCCGTGCACGCGGATGCGCTGCCCGTCCCGGATCAGCTCGGTGGCCCGCTCCACGCCCACGACCGCCGGCAGGCCGTACTCGCGTGCGATCACCGCGCCGTGGGTCATCAGGCCACCGACCTCCGTCACCAGACCGTCGATCGCGACGAACAGCAGCGACCAGCTGGGGTCCGTGTACGCCGTGACCAGGATGTCGCCCGGCTCGAGCTCGGCCTCGGCCATGTCCAGGATGACGCGGGCCCGGCCCTCGATGGTCCCGCTGGAGACCGGGAGGCCGATCAGCGCCCCGGCCGGCGCGTCGTCGCGTCGGTAGGCCCCGGCGATGGCCTCGCCATCGGACGTGAGCACCCGGGGCGGTGTGAGCGCTCCGTAGGACCTGAAGGCGAGCTTGCGCTCTGCGATGAGCTGGTCATCGACGTCGCTGGTGTGCACGACGTCGTGGAGCTCCTGGAAGGTGAGGAAGAAGATGTCCTCCTGCTCACGCAGCACGCCGGCCCGGACGAGGCGCTCGGCCTCTTCCAGCAGGGCCTGCTTGTAGATGAAGTAGCGGCTGACCATGAAGTACTTCGGATATTCCCGGTGTCCGCTGAAGTTCCGGACCCGATCGATCATCCGCTTGGTCTCGTCGGCCTTCCGCTCGCCGTCCGGCAGCGCCCGCAGGCGTTCCAGCAGCTCCTGCTCCTTCTCCAGCGCCTCCTGGCGCCCTTGCTCGAAGCGCCGCTCGCCGGCGCCCGGCTCGAAGGTGTCGATGTTGCCGAGGATCAGGGGCAGGAGCGTGGTGGGGCGTTCGCTCCAGCGGGGCCTCGTGATGTCGATCTCGCCGACGCAGCGCATGCCGTACTCGTCGAGGAAGGCCCCGATGGCCTCCCGCGCCTGCGGCCCGCCGGCAAGCTGGGTCAGCTCGTCCAGGAACCGCTCGTCCTCGGCGTCCCGCAGAAAGGCCACCACCTCCGGATGCGGGCGGATCACGTCCGCGACGTCCAGGAGCGCCAGCCCCATCTCCGACGTGACGTTGTGGGGGACCGACTGCGTGAGCGTGTCGGCCGCGTGCTTCTCGCCCAGCCACTCCTGCAGGCGCTCGTTGAGCCACCCCGAGGCGTCCATCGCTCCCATGTACACCTGACGGCTTCGCGGATCGAAGAGGATCCGCTTCAGCTCCTGGATGTCCGCCAGGATGACGTCGAGCAGCGCCGACCCGGACCTCGACCGGATGCTGCGTCCCAGGGCGGCGTTGGAAGCCCGGCCGCGCTCGATCAGCTCGGTGACGATGGCCGGATCGGTCTCGATCGGGGCCGGCGCGTCGGGAGGCGGCGCGCTCGCGGGACCCTCGTCGGGGAGCGACGGGATGAAGTCGCCGCGGTCGAGGATGGTCTGCAGCGCGTCGCCGATCAGCGGATCGGACGTCCCCAAGGCCTCGACGATGGCTTCGCGGGTCGCCGGCGAGGCCAGGCGCTGGAGGACGTCGACGAACAGCCTCCCGCCGGCGTCGTACATCCGCGGGAGGGCCGACAGCTGCCAGAGGGAGAGCCCGAGGGGCTACATGGGGTCGTTCATCATCTGCTTATGGCCGACGGAGACGTAGACGTGGTTCTCGTCGTCGTCGGCCACGGGGATCGGGAACAGCGTGGTGATCGGCCGGCTCTGGACGATCTCGAAGCCGTCGCCGGCCAGGCACCACTCGATGTCCTGGGGGCGGCCGAAGTGCGCCTCGATCCGCCGGCCCAGCTGCGCGAGCCGCACGACCTGCGCATCGGTCAGCGCCGGCTGCTCCTGCTGCGCCGGGTCGATCGCCTGCTCCTGCGTCCCGCCCGTCGGTGAGGCGTGGATGGCCAGCCGCTTGGTGCCGACCGCCTTGGCGACGACCTCGCCGTCGCGCACCTTGTAGCGGTCTGCGTTGACCAGGCCTGAGACGAGGGCCTCGCCGAGGCCGAAGCTTGCCTCGACGGAGGCGACCTTGCGGTTGGACGTGACGGGGTCGGCCGTGAACAGGATGCCGGCCGCCTGCGGGAAGACCATCTGCTGGACGACCACGGCCATGTGGACCGTGCGATGGTCGAAGCCGTTGCGCAGGCGGTAGGTCACCGCCCGCTCGGTGAACAGCGAGGCCCAGCACCGGCTGAGGTGCTCGAGGATCGCGGCCGGCCCCACGATGTTGAGGTACGTGTCCTGCTGGCCGGCGAAGGAGGCCGCCGGCAGGTCCTCTGCCGTCGCGCTCGATCGGACGGCGTACGCGGCGTGCTCGCCGAGGCGGGTGAGCGCGAGGGTGATCGCCGCCGCCACGTCGTCGGGGATGGCGATCCCTTCGACGGTCCGGCGGATCTCGGCGCTGAGCGCGCGGATCGCCTCCCGGTCATCCGCGCTCAGGCGCGACAGTCGATCCAGCAGACCGTCGATCGACGGCGCTTGCCCCACGATCCGCCGGAAGGCGTCCGTCGTCACGCAGAAGCCAGGCGGCACGCGGATGCCTTCGATGCGCGACAGCTCCCCGAGGTGCGCGCCCTTGCCGCCGACGAGCGCGACCTGCGTCTGGTCGATGTCTCCGAAACCCAACACGTAGCAGTTGGGCTGGGACGCCCCTCTTGGATCGCCCCCGGCGGTCCCCGCCGCATGCTGCTCGGTACTCATCACGTTGCTCCCGTCGTCGCTTGCGGCGAGCGAGTATGGGGGACACCCGGGGGCTTGAAACAAGCCCCCTGGCCGGGATACTCTGGTGTGGCAGGGGGGCGCGTGGTGCAGCGGCACAAACCCTGGCGATGAGGTTGTACGTCTTGCGACCATCGCCCCGGTCATCCCTTATCAGCCCTCTCGGGGACGACCCTTACCGGCTGTCGGCCAGGGACATCGAGCCTAACCGCTGCCGGCGAGGTGCGTGACGATCGTTCGACGAGTCTCGGGCGTACCGACATCCGGCCGCATCGGCAGGATCCCCTTCCGTGCATGGCCCCGACCGCGAACCGATGGCGCCGCCGCGGGGCCGCACTGTCACGCATGCCGGAACGCCGGAATCGCGCGCGATGTACGCCGACGTCCGGCGCGCGTGGGAGATCCTCGGGCGGCTCAACGCGCTGGCGCCAGGGGACTTCGACGCCATGCGCGCCCTCCTGGGGGAGCTGACCGGTCACGAGCTCGACCCGTCGGTTCGCGTGCTCCCGCCGTTCCACACCGACGGCGGGCGCAAGCTCCGATTCGGCCGCAACGTGTTCGTCAACCACGGCTGCACCGCGATGGATCTCGGCGGCATCGACATCGGTGACGACGTGATGATCGGGCCGAACGTGCAGCTGATCAGCTCGGGCCATCCGCTCGACTCGGCGACCCGCCGCTCGCAGATCACGACCGCCCCGATCCGCGTCGGCCGCGGCGTGTGGATCGCCGCAGGCGCGATGGTCCTGCAGGGCGTCACGGTCGGCGACGACGCCGTGGTCGCCGCCGGCGCCGTCGTCACCAAGGACGTCCCGCCGCGCACGCTGGTCGCCGGCGTCCCGGCTCAGGTCATCCGAGCGCTCTGAGCTGCAAAGCGCTTGGGATGCGTCAGATCGGCCTTCCCCAGCCAGAGCTGCCATAGGATCGCGCCGTGCCGTTCACGCAGAGGAACCTCAAGGAGGATCTGGAGGACGTCGGGTCCAAGTTCGAGGGCGCGCCGGGACTGGAGTTCCGCTTGGCGACCCAGGCGCTCGAGCTCGAGGAGTCGGGCCTGAGCTACCAGCGCGTCCCGCCCGGCTCCCGCTTTCCGTACGGCCACACGCACAAGCGCCAGGAGGAGGTGTCCGTGGTGCTGCGCGGGAGCGGGCGGATGAAGCTCGACGACGAGATCGTCGAGCTCAAGGAGTGGGACGCGGTGCGCGTCGCGCCCGGCACGTGGCGCGGCTACGAGGCCGGGCCGGAGGGCCTCGAGATCCTCGTCATCGGCGCGCCCAACCTCGGCGAGGCTCCGCGCGAAGACGTCGAGGGCGAGCGCGACTGGTGGGGTGACTAGCGCGGCCTGACGCGTGAGCGAAGGCGGCGACTAGCGGTCGAGGGGGTTCGTGGCGATGCGGTCGGCGAGGCCGGCTGCGACGGCGGCCGCGGCGGCACAGCCCGGCTTGCGGCGAGCCTGGTCCTGGAACGCCGCGAGGAACTCGGTGGGAAGGCCGAGCCGCGGGAAGCGCTCGACGACCTCGGCCCGGAAGCCGGTGGGCCAGGTGTCGGGATTGCGGCCGGCGATGTCGAGCTTGGTGCCCTCGCAGAGAAGATGGCCCTCGGTGTCGAACGAGGGATCGACCTGGTCCCACATGTGGCGGACGACGATCTCCTTGACGCGGGTCCGGCGCTCCAGCGGCCAGTCGGCGCCGGCGGCGAACACCCAGGCGACGTCGCCGCCGGCGTCCTCGAACGGCGAGCGGTAGTTGTCGAACGCGGGCACGAGGCCGAGGTCGTGGAGCATCGAGGCGACGTAGAGCAGCTCGCGGTCGTAGGCGGCTGCGGTGAACTCGCCCAGGGCCGCGGACCACAGATACGCGCGCTGGCAATGGTTGACCAGGGCGGCCGAGCTGTACTCCGTAACGACCTCCCGCGCGGCGTGCGTCGCAGGCGTGTCGTCTGGGAGAAGGTCAGCGACCCTCACGCCGCCGCCCAGGTCGCGGGGCGCCTGACCTGAGCGGTTGCAGCGTGCCAAGCCATGGCGGGAGTCTACGAGCGTCATCCAGCCGATCAAGCCGGGAGCAGTACGGCCACCATCCGCCGCTGGTTTCTGGAGGAGGACCTCGGGTAACCGGAGGGCGGGGCGCGTCCGAGCCCGGGCGCGCGACGGCAACGCAGGAGAGGTCGATGCCGAGCAAGGACCAGGCCGTACGCGAGCAGCGCTTCACCTACGCCGAGCAGGCCAGGGAGAAGGTGGATCAGCGGCGCGAGGACACATCGGGGGCCGCCGGCTGGGTCGCCGACCGCGCGGGCGAGTGGTCGCTGGACGTCGACCAGTCCGAGTTGATGGAGTTGCAGAAGTTCTTCTGGAACCCGCTCATGGACTACTGGTTCCGGATGGAGATCGAAGGCTGGGAGAACCTGCCCGACCCGCCGGTGCTCGTCGTCGGCGTCCACGCGGGCGCGCCGTTCGTCTGGGACGCGTGGACGGTCGGCATCCAGTGGTGGCGGCGCTTCGGCTCCGACCGCGTGCTCCACGGCACCGCGCACGACGCCCTGATGGCCGCACCGCTGATCGGCAGCTACTTCCGCAGGATGGGGGTGCTCCCCGCCGCGCCCGACAGCATCGCCGGCGCCCTGGCCGCCGGCCACGACGTGGCGCTGTGGCCCGGTGGCGAGGTCGACTCGCTGCGCCCGTGGGTCCAGCGCGACGAGGCCATCCTGGCCGGCCGCAAGGGCTTCGTGCGCATGGCGATCAACGCCGGCGTGCCGATCGTCCCGGTCGCGACCGTCGGCGGACCGGACTCGATGCCCGTGCTCGTGCGCGGCCGGCGGCTGGCGCGCGCGCTGCGCCTCGACAAGGTCGCTCGTCTGAAGATGTTCCCGATCGGCCTCAGCGCGCCGTGGGGCCTGGCGCCCTCGATGCTGCCCGAGATCCCGCTGCCGACGAAGATCCGCACGGCGTTCCAGCCGGCCGTCGAGATCGACCCCGATCCTGCGCGAGCGAACGACCAGGAGTACGTCCAGCGCAAGTACGACGAGGTGCGGGACAGCATCCAGCACGGGATGGACGCGCTCGCGCGCCGGCGGGCCTTCCCGCTCTTCGGCTGACGCCGACAGGACCCGACAGGTGCCGGATGAGAGCGGCATAGCGCTCGGTTCCGCTCACGTGGTTTGCGGCCTTTGCGTTGGCAGAGAGGGGAGGTGCGCCGCGCCCGGTCCGATCGCAGGCCGTGACCAGGGCCAGACACGGCGGCCGCTGCGAGGCGCCGCTCCGCGCAGGGGCGCGCCAAGCCCCGCCTCCATCCCTACGGCGCGACCCGGCCCAGCACGCGTCGGAGGGCTTCGAGGTCGTCTGCGTCAAGCGCGCTCAGGGCTGCCGGTGGCGTCCCGAGGATGTCGTTGGCGCGCTTGGCGATGGTCTTGCCCTTGCGGGTGGCCTCGACCAGCTTGGCTCGCCGGTCCGTCGGATGAGGACGGCGGCGGACGAGTCCCTGGCGCTCGAGGTCGTCGACGAGCACCGTGGCGTTGGGACGGTCGATCCCGAGCATCGCGGCCAGCTCGCCCATCGACAGCGGCTCCTCGGCGACGCGTCGCACCGCTCGCGCGCGCGAGAAGCTGAGCCCGACGGCCTCGGAGACCTGGCGGCGCCGCTGGTGGTCGAGGACGAGATCGGACATCAGCGTCCAGACCTCGCGGGAGAGGTCGTCCTTGCGGTCCTCGGTCATGTCGCTCCAGCCTAAGCGGCGAGGGCCTCGGGATTGAGCTCGACCGCCGTGCGCCGTGCCGACCGGGTGGCCCGGCTGCCCGTCGCCAGCAGCCCGAGGACGAGCACGACCGCGCCCAGGGTCGTCAGGGTCCACCACGCGGGATGGGTGGCCGACGAGAGCCCGGCGGCGGTGGAGCCCGCGGCGCCGGAGGCCACGATCGCGCCGACGATCGCCACGCCGATGGCCTGGCCGAACTGCCGTGACGTGGTGGCGATGGCCGCGGCGACGCCGGCCTGCTCGCGGGGCATGCCGGACACGGCGGCGTTGGTGATCGGCGCGTTGACGAAGCCGATGCCGACGCCGAAGAGCGCGTAGGCGGCGATGAGCCAGGCAAACGGGGTGTCCGGCCCGATGTCGACGAGCATCGAGCAGGACACCAACAAGGCGATGCCGGCGATGACGAGCGGCTTGCGCGGCCCGCCGCGGCCGACCATGCGACCCGAGATCGGCGACAGGACGACCGTCATCAGGGCGATCGGCACGATGGCGACGCCCGCCTGGACCGGGGACAGGCCTCGTGCCTCCTGCAGGTAGACCGTGTTGAGGAAGAGGAAGCCGCCGAAGGAGGCGAAGGCGGCCACCGAGAGCGCGATCGACGACGAGAACGGGATCGAGCCGAAGAAGCGCAGCTCGACGAGCGGCTCGTCACGGCGCGGCTCGTAGCGCAGCAGCCCCAGCAGCGCGACGGCGGCGGCGCCGAGGGCCACCAGAATCGTCGGCGAGGTCCAGCCGGCGTCCGGCGCCTCGATGATCCCGTAGGTGACCGAGGACAGCAGGACGATGACCAGCACCTGGCCGACCGGATCGAACCGGCGCGGCTTCGCGGCCCTGGACTCCGGGACGAAGCGCAGGGTCAGCATGATGGCGGCCAGCCCGAGCGGGATGTTCATCAGGAAGATCCACCGCCAGCCGGCCGTGGAGACGAGCGCGCCGCCGAGGATGGGGCCCAGCGCCATCGACGCCCCGAAGACCGCTCCCCAGACCCCGACCGTCTGGGCTCGCTCGCGCGGGTCGGTGAAGGTGTTGGTGATGATCGACATCGCGACGGGATTGAGCATCGAGGCGCCGACGCCCTGCAGGACGCGGAAGACGACGAGCAGCTCGACCGTCGGCGCGAGGCTGCACAGCAGCGATGCCGTCGAGAACACGCCGAGGCCGAGGACGAGGGTGCGCCTGCGGCCCAGCCGGTCGGCCATCGAGCCCGAGAACAGCAACAGGCTGGCCATGACGACCGTGTAGGCGCTGACGGTCCACTGCAACCAGGAGAGGCCGGCGTCCATCTGCTCGCCGATCGACGGCAGGGCGACGTTCACGGCGGTGATGTCGAGCCCGACCATGAACAGGGTCATCGAGCAGATCAGCAGGACGTCGATGCGCCGCCGGCGACTGAGCTGGGAGCCGGCGGCCATCGGTGGCTCCTCGCGCTGCGATCCTTGCGATGTCATAATAGTTGCGATTCTATCACCACATGCGCAAGACCTGCTCAGCGGCGACGCGACGCGGCGTCGAGCGCCGGCGTGCTCGTGTTCCACATGTTGTCGGCGACGTCGACGCTGTGCCCGGGCGGGACGATCGCGTCGATGCGGTCGAGCAGGTCGCCGGACAGGTCGACGTCGGCGGCGGCCAGGTAGGACTCGAGGTGCTCCATCGTGCGCGGGCCGACGATCGCGGAGGTGACCGCCGGGTGGCGGGTGACGAAGGCGATCGCCATCTGGATGAGGGTCAGCCCGGCCTCGTCGGCGAGCGCGCCGAGGGCGTCGGCGGCGTCGAGCTTGGCGGCGTTCGCGGGGGAGGCGCCATCCAGGCGCTCGCCGAAGCGCTGCTGCCGGGCGACGGACCCCGGCCCGGCGATCTCCTGGCCCTTGCGGTACTTGCCCGACAGCCAGCCGCCGGCCAGCGGGCTGTAGGTCAACACGCCGATCCCGTGGCGCAGGCAGGTCGGCAGGACGTCGTACTCGACGGCGCGCGTCAGGAGGGAGTACGGGGGCTGCTCGGTGCGAAACCGCTCGCGGCCGCGGCGCTCGGCCGTCCACCGGGCCTCGACGATCTCCGAGCCGGAGGCCGTCGACGCGCCGAAGGCGCGGATCTTGCCCGCGTGGACGAGGTCGGACAGGATGCCCAGGGTCTCGTCCATGTCGACGGACGGATCAAGGCGATGAACTTGGTAGAGGTCGATCCAGTCGGTCTGGAGTCGCCGCAGCGAGCCCTCGACCGCCTCGGTGATCCAGCGCCGCGACGTGCCGCGGTGGTTGGGGTCCTGGCCGAACGGCAGGCCGACCTTCGTGGCCAGCACGACGTCGTCGCGCCGTCCGCCGGCGAGCGCCTGACCGACGATCTCCTCCGACTCGCCGTCGGAGTACACGTCGGCGGTATCGATGAAGGTGATCCCGGCGTCGAGGGCGCGGTGGATGATCCGGACCGCGTCGTCGTGGTCGGGGTTGCCGAAGGCGCCGAACATCATCGCGCCCAGGCAGAGCGGGCTGACCGAGACGCCGCTGCGTCCCAGGGGTCGGGTGTCCATGAAGAGCTCCTTGCGTCGCCGCGAGTCCGTCGCGCGGCGGTCGTGAGATAGAGTCCGCTGGCGAAGCGGAGAGGCTGTCCGATCACTGTAGCGGATAGCCTGTCCACTTGATCCGACCATGTCCCGACCGCCCTCCAGACCACCCGCGAGACGCGCCGACGCCGAGCGCAACCGCGACAAGATCCTCACCGCCGCCCGTCTCGCGTTCGCCGACCCGGAGGCGGAGATCTCGATGGCCGAGATCTCGCGGCGCGCCGGCGTCGGCATGGCGACGCTCTACCGCAACTTCCCCGGACGCCGGGAGCTCCTCGAGGCCCTCTACACCGAGGAGGTCGACGCCATCTGCGCGGCCGCCGAGGCTGTCGACGGTGAGACGCCCGGAGCGGTGCTCGCGGCCTGGCTGCACCGGTTCTACGCCTTCTCGACCAGCAAGCGCCACATCGCCTCCGAGCTGCTCACCCACGTCGACGGCAGCAACCCCGTGTTCAACGACAACCGCGACCGCGTGCTCGCCGCCGGCCGGCCGCTGCTCGTCGCCGCGCAGGACGCCCACGAGGTCCGCGACGACCTCACGCTCGAGCAGATCCTGGACATGATCATCGCCATCGCCAGGATCCACGGCGACCCCGGCTACCTCGAGCCGATCCTGCAGACCGCGTTCGACGGCTTGCGCCCGGCATGATGGTCAGAACCCGACTCGACGGAGGTTCCCAGCATGCGCTCCGACATCGTCCCCGGCGCCACCTTCCCGGACTACGAGCTGCCCGACCACACCGAGGTCCCGCGCCGCCTCAGCGAGCTGCAGGGCGACGACCCGATGATCCTGACGCTCGCCCGCGGCCATTACTGCCCCAAGGAGCATCAGCAGCATCTCGAGCTGGCCGCGGCGTGGTCGAAGATCGCGGTCTCCTACACGCAGGTGGCGACGATCGCCACCGACCCGCACCACACGCTGCAGGAGTTCCGCGCCTCGGTCGGCGCGCAGTGGCCGTTCCTCTCCGACCCTGGGCGGATCGTGCAGAAGGACCTCGACATCCAGGAGTACACCGACCCCGAGAACGACCCGATGATCCCGCACACGCTCGTGCTCAAGCCGGGGTTGGTCGTCCACTCCATCTACAACGGCTACTGGTTCTGGGGCCGCCCGTCGGTCGTCGACCTCTGGCACGACCTGCGCGCCGCCTCGGCGGAGATCCGCCCGGACTGGGACCTCGCCGCGCCGGGGCTGCGCGAGGCCTGGGACGCCGGCGACCGCTCGCCGTTCCACGGCTGGGACCAGTCCGGCTGAGCCGTCTGGCTCACCGATCGGCCCGCACGAACGCCCGCAGGCTGGCGTGCTCCTCGGCGCAGGCGGGGCAGCCGCGGAGGTGGGCGGCGAGTCCGGGCATGGCGTGCTCCGCGTCGCCGACGAGCACCTCGCGGTCGACGTAGGCGTCGAGCTGG